>NZ_JAQECM010000027.1:0-27206 GCF_027669965.1 Candidatus Collinsella stercoripullorum
GCCGGTCGGGACGGACGGCGCGGGGGTGTTCAGGCCGTCGGTCCGCAGCGCGCCGCGCACGCATCGGGGGACGCCCGCACGGTCGATCACGACGACGCCCGGCAGGTCGCGGCTCAGGAACAGCGAGATGCCCTCGGTGGCGCAGTAGGCGCCCGCGCGCGAGAAGGCCAGCACGTCGCCGACATCGAGCCCGGGCAGGGGCAGCTGCTTGGCGAGCACGTCGTTGACGGTGCACAGCGAACCGCAGATGTTCCAGGGCTCGACCGGACGATCGCCCGGAGCGGCCCGCCCGCGCCCCAGCACGCGGCACGGCGGCAGCTGCATGGCCATCGACCGGCCGTAGTAGACGAGCTGATGGATGCCGCCGTCCACGATGGCGTAGTTCCGGCCGCGGTTGACCTTCGCGTCCACCGCGCGCGTGAGGTAGGTGCCGCAGCTCGCCGCGATGCTGCGGCCGACCTCGAGCGAGACCTCGCCGGAGAACGCCATGCCCTCCAGCCCGCGCGCGAGCGCCGCCAGGCAGGCGTCCTCGTCGAAGGCGTCCGCCTCGAAGTAGGCGACCGGCAGGCCGGGCCCGTACTCGAACTCCCGCGGCGCCCAGCCGGTCGCCAGCTCGAGCTCGGCCAGGAAGCGGTCGATGCGCTCGAGCTCCCGGGAGACCTGGCGGACGGCCGCTTTCTGGGTCCCCGAGAAGAACTGCACGCCGCGCAGCTCGACGCAGCCGGAGCCGAGGTGCTCCCGGACGAGCCCGGTCAGCGCCTCGCCGTCGAGCCCGAACTGGTTGCCGCTCGACAGGCGGAGCAGCACCGGCACGCGCACGCCCTGCTCGCGGGCATGGCGGCAGATGAGCTCCATCTGCGCGCGGGACTCGACGGTGAGGATGCCCGCGCGGTCCGCGACGGCGGCGGCGACGGTCGCATCGTCCTTGTGCACGCCCGAGACCACGAGCTTCCCGCAGGGCACGCCGACCTCGCGGCAGATGCGGTACTCGCCGGGCGAGCAGACCTCGATGCGGTCGACGACCCCGGCGAGCTCGGGCAGGATGAAGGTGTTGGCCTTCATGGCGTAGCACAGGCCCGTGCCCGCGGGCAGCGCGGCGCGCAGGCGGGCGACGCGCGCGGCGAGCTCGCGGTCGTCGAAGACGTACAGCGGGGTTCCGAAGGCGCGCGCGAGCTCGGACAGCTCGGCGTCGGCGGGGCCCTCGCCCGCGGACGGCGCCCCCGCGGGGGCGCACGGGGTCGCGACGGTCGGATCGATCATGGAAGACGCTCCTTTCGGAAGCTCTCGGAGGGTATTCGGGTCGTCGGGCGGGATGCGGCGTCAGAAACGGGCCGCCTGCGGCCGGGGGCGCCTCACGCCGGGGCGCCGCGCCGGGCGCGGGCGCGCGCCCGCAGCCCCTCGAGCAGGGCGGCGCGGTCGACCTTGCCGTTCTTGGTGAGGGGCATGGCGTCGACGCGCTCGATGCGCGACGGGACGAGCGGCACCGGGAGGTAGCGCGCGACCGCATGGCGCAGGGCCGCCGGGTCCGCCCCGCCCTCGAAGAACGCGCAGAGGCGCGCCCGGTCGGCGTCGTAGGCGCAGCGGCAACGGTCCACGCCGGGCTGGCGCTCGAAGGCGGCGTCGATCTCCTCGAGCTCGACGCGGTGCCCCAGGTGCTTCACCTGGTTGTCCACGCGCCCGCAGAAGAACAGCTCGCCGGCGGAGCCCACGCGCGCCAGGTCGCCGGTGCGGTAGAGCGTCTCGGGCACGCCGCGCGAGCCTGGGCGGCGCACGAAGGACGCGGCGGTGCGCGCCTCGTCCCCGTAGTAGCCCAGCGCGATCGCCGACCCGCCCACGTACAGCTCGCCCACCGCGCCCGGCTCGGTCACCGGGAGGCCCCGCTCGTCGAGCAGCAGCACGCGGCGGTTGGGGAACGGCTGCCCCAAGGGGATCCCGCCCGTGTAGGGGCGCGCCGGGTCGAGCAGGTGGTAGGTGCAGTTGCACGTGACCTCGGTGGGGCCGTACAGGTTCACAAAGCGCGCCCAGGGCACGTGCTCGCGCCAGCGGCGCAGGTGCTCGAGGGGCATGACCTCGCCGCTGAACATCACCGTGCGCAGGCGGGGCAGCTCCGCGTGCTCGAGCCCGTGCAGGCTCGACAGCAGGCACAGCGCCGCGACGGCCCAGATCACCGTGGTCACGCGGTGCTCCACCAGGGCGTCCATGAGCTCGGCGGGACGCGAGAACAGACGGCGCGGCAGGATGACGAGGGTCGCGCCGGCCGCCAGGGTGCCGTAGACGTCCTTCACGGAGACATCGAAGTCGAACGGCGCCTGGTTGCCCACGACCTCGCCGGAACGGATGCCCAGCGTGTCGACGAAGCTCCCGATGAACTCGACGATGGCGCGGTGGCTCACGGCCACGCCCTTGGGCGCGCCGGTCGAACCCGAGGTGAACAGCACGTAGGCGGGATCGGTGTCGACCGTCTCGCGGGCGGCGCGGTCGAGCAGGGAGACGTCGGGCTCGGCGGCGGCGAGGTCGGCTGCGAGCAGGATGTCCGCGCCGTCGAACAGCTCGCGTGCGCGCTCGCGCGTGTCGGGGCCGACGACGACCGGGATGCGCTGCCCGGAAGCGCCCCGGGGACCCTCCCCCGCCGCCAGGGAGGCGAGGATGCGGGCGGCGCGCTCGGGCGGGACGTCCGGGTCGACCGGCACGTAGAAGCCGCCGGCCGCGAGCGCGCCGAGCATCGCGGCGAGCGCCGGCGCCCCCTTCTCCATGAACACGAGGACCGGCATGCCGGCGGAGCCGTGCCGGATCAGCGCGGTGCCGGTCGCCAGGACGCGGTCGAGCAGCTGGCCGTAGGTGCACGAGCCCGCCTCGTCGACCACGGCGGTCTTGCCCGGGTGCAGATGGGCGCCGCGCTCGAGGAAGCGCAGGGCCGTGTGCCGGTACCGCATGCGGGTGCCGACGCGCGCACCGGTCGCGCTCGCGACCGCCCTTCGCATCGACTCGTCCATATGCCCTCCTGTCGTCGGCACGGATACTTGACGACTATCAGTGTGGAGGGGCGTCCTTCAGGTCGGCTGAAGGCAGGCTTAAGGTTCGTTTAGGTTCGGATACCGGGCGAAGGGCGGGCGGGTGCAGGCGGGCGCCGCACCGGCTTCCGCGACGGCATCACCGGGGCCGGCGGGGCTCCCCCGTGTCGCCGGGGCCGGCGGCGGGCAGCTCGACCGTCACGACGGCGCCCCACGGGGCGCACGGCTCCTCCAGGCGGATCGACCCGCCCATGAGCTCGACCGCGCGCCGGGCTATGGACAGCCCGAGGCCCGTCCCGCCGTCCGAGGAGCGCGCAGCGTTGCTGGTCACGAAGGGCTCGAAGGCGTGGGCCGCGATCTCCGGCGCGAAGCCCGCGCCGGTGTCGGCCACCCTCACCTGCACGGCGCCCCCCTCGCCCGCCGGCGCGCAGCTCACGCGGATCCGCGTCCCCGCGGCGTTATGGGACCAGGCGTTGTCCACGAGGTTGAGCAGGACGCGCTCGAACAGCTCGCGGTCGACCTCCGCGAGCGCCCCGGGCGCCGCGTCCACCTCGAGCGAGCAGCCCGCCTGCTCGACCGATGGCTCGGCGCGGCGGGCGACCGCGCGCACCAGCTCGGAGACGTCCGCGCGCACGAGCGCCGGCTCGTACTCGGGGTGCTCCATCTTGGCGTAGCTCACGAGCGTGTCGATGAGCTCGGTCGCCGCGATCGAGCGCTCGGCGATGGCGCGCAGGTAGGCGCGCTCCTTCTCCGGCGGCACGCGGCCCTCGGCGAACGCCTGCGCGTACCCGCGGATCACCGTCAGCGGGGTCTTGAGGTCGTGCGAGACGTCGGCCACGATGCGCTGACGCTCCCGCCGCGACGCCGCGAGCTCGTCCATGAGGTCGGTGAAGTTGCCGTAGGTGCGCATGAGCTCGGTGGGCACCCGCTCGCCGGCGGCCGCCTCCTCGTCCCCGCGGCGGTAGGCGTCGATGGCGCGGTCGAGCGGGCGGGCGGCCCCGCGCGCGACGCGCACGAGCGCCCAGGCCGCGACGGCGGTGAGTGCGACCACGATCGGGGCCCCGAGCAGCGAGATGCCCGAGACGTCGTTCAGGACCTGCTGGTAGCGCGTGTCGCTCACCATGGGGGCGACGAGCACGAGGGTGCGGGACGCCCCGTTCTCGGTCCGGTAGTCGAGCCGCTCGACGGTCATCTGCGCGTCATAGATGCCCGTGATGAAGTCGAACTCCCGCTGCGTGAGCGCGGTCCTGCCCGAGAACAGGTCGCCCTCCACGATCTGCAGCCCCTCGTCGAGCACGCACCAGGACTCGACGACCTTGCTGTAGTCGCTCTGCTCGTCGTAGGTGCACAGCATGATGCGGTAGCGGGTCGAGCCGTCGTCCGCGCGCTCGCGGAAGACCTCGTAGAAGGCGTTCTCCTCGTACCCGTTGATGAGCGGGAGGTCCGTCGAGCGCACCTTGCGCGCCGCCTTCTCGTTCGAGGCGTACAGGCGCGCGCCCCGCCCGTCGAAGACCGTGACCAGGCAGTTCTCGAACGCGGGGGACTGCAGCGCCGCGAAGTCGTCGCGCGCGAGCTCGGCCTCGCGCTCGAGCACGGTCTCCATGGAGGGGAAGGCGTTGTCGAGCATCGCCTCGCCCACCGCGCCGATGCCGGAGAACAGCGCCATGACCGCCAGCGCGTAGGCCACCACCACGGCGAGGCAGCGGACCGCGAGGCTCGTGCGGACCGCCTCCCATGCGCCGCGCAGGCGGGCGCGGGCCCCGTGCCCGGTGCGGGGGCCCTCGGTGCGGGTCGCGCGGCCGGCGCGGGCCCCGTGCCCGGTGCGGGGGCTCTCGGTGCTAGCCATCGAGCCGGTACCCCAGGCCGCGGACGGTCTTGATGAAGCGGGGGCGCAGCGGGTCGTCCTCGAGCTTGGCGCGGATGTTGGAGATGTGCACCATCACGCTGCCCGCGCCGCCCACGGCGGGCTCGCCGTTCACGCAAGCGTAGAGCTGGTCCTTGCTGAACACGCGCCCCGGGGCGGACATGAAGGCGGCCATGATCTTGAGCTCGGCGGCGGTGAGCGCCACGGGCTCGCCGCGCTTGGAGAGCACGAGGCGCTCGGTGTCGAAGGCGAGCTCCCCGCAGGTCACCACAGCCGACGCCGCCACGCCGGCGGGCGAGCCCGCGGCATCCGGGCCGGGCGCGGCGCCCTCGGAGGCGGCACGGGCCGCATCGGGGGAGCTGCGGCGCAGGACGGCGCGGATGTAGGCGGTCACCTCGAGCGGGTCGAAAGGCTTGGAGATGTACCCGTCCGCACCGGCGTCGAGCCCGACGATCTTGTCGGCGGGCATGCTGCGCGCGGAGACGATGATGACGGGGATATCGCTCTCGGCGCGCACCGCCTTGATGAGGTCGTAGCCGTTCATGCGCGGCATCATGATGTCCACGAGCGCCACGTCCACGGGGCGCGTGCGCAGCAGCTCGAGCGCCTGCTCCCCGTCGCCGGCGGCGACGACCTCGTATCCGCTGCCCGAGAGGTAGAGCGTCAGCAGCTCGACGATATCCGGGTCGTCTTCGGCGACCAGCACGGTCTGGGCCATGGGATCCTCCTCGTCACGGTTACCGGCATCCTACCAGCCCGCAGGCGATCTCACGGAACATCCAGCTATGCGGGAAAAAAGTGCCTGTCACTTTTTTCCCACCCGCAGCCGCATCGTGGGAAAAAGGTGACAGGCACTATTTTCCCACGCGGGCCTGTCCCATCTGTCACCGCACATGCCGACCGGCACCCCGCGTCGACGGCCGGGCCAGCCCCGCGGGACGGACCGCGGCGTCAGCCGATCGGGCCGCCGTACCAGTCCTCGATCATATGGCGCGCGATCGACGCGCGGCCGGGGAGCTCGACCTCGCCCCGCGCGAGGGCGGCGGCGAGCTCCGAACGGGTGAACCAGCGCACCGAGGAGACCTCCTCCCCGTCCGCGCGCACCTCCCCGTCGCATGCGCGGGCGCGGAAGGCGAGCATGATCGACGCGGGGAACGGCCAGCTCTGCGACCCGAGGTAGCCCACCTCGTCGAGCTCGACCCCCACCTCCTCGCGCGCCTCGCGCCTGACCGCGTGTTCCAGGCTCTCGCCCGCCTCCACGAAACCGGCGGAGACCGAGTGGAAGCGCGGCCGCCATGCGGCGTTGTGCTGCAGCAGGACCCGGTCGTCATCGTCCACGATCACCGTGATGACCGCGGGCTCGATGCGGGGGAACAGGAGGCGGTCCCCGTCGTCGGGGCCGGTGCAGGTCTGGGCCCATCCCGCGAGGGCGGGCTCGACCGGGTGCCCGCACGCCGGGCAGAAGCGCTGATGGGCATGCCAGGTGCTCACCGCGACCGCGCTCGTGGCGAGCCCCGCGTCCCGCACGGAGGCGCACGGCGCCAGGGAGCGCAGCTCGACCCAGTCGAAGTCCCTCAGCGCCCGCTGGGCGAGCGTCACCGCCGACGCGCCCTGCTCGTGGTCGGCGCCCGCGGACAGGGGCGCCGCGGAATCCGGGGCGCGCGTGATATCGAGGGCGAGGTAGGGCACGGCCGGCTTCTCCGAGCGGTCGATGCCGAGGTAGATGAGCAGGCAGCCCGGACGGGACGCTTCCGCGCGGACCTCCGCCGAACCGAGCAGCGCGAGGGCGACCTCGCCGGTCGGGGCGGCGGCGTCGGGCCGGGGGGCCGCCGGGTCGTCGGCGCAGTCGAGCGCCGTCGGCGCCGCGGCGGCCGCGTGCTTGGGGACCGCCACGAGCCCCCTGTTGACGAGCACCACGCGGGTCCGGTCGTCGGCGAGCAGCCGGTCGAGCAGGCCCTCCTCGCCGCGACGGTCGACGTCGTAGTCGATCGTCGTCTGCGCGAGCGGCAGCCTTTCCACGAATGCGTCCGACATGGCGCACCTCCCGGTCGTGACGGATAGCGGCAGACGGGGCAGTCCCCCGTGTCATCATGACAGATAGGGCGGTTCCCCGCGTCATGACGAGCCCCCGCGCCATGAAACCATGACGCGGGGGCCGCCCCGTCTATCCGGCGAGGCCTCCAGGGCCCCCGTGCCGGGATGGGGACGGACCCGCACGATCTCCCCACTCCCACCGCGAGCACGGTCGCGGCGGCTCCGGGCCTGTCCCCATCCCGGCAACGGCGCGGCCAGCTAGGCGGTCCTGTGCCCGCCGTGTCGATGCCCCAGACCTCGGTGGCGAAGCGCGCGAACTTCGCGGGCGCGGCGATCATCTTGCGCGTGTTCTCGATGATGCAGCGCATGTTCGCCTCGGCGATGAGGTCGGGCAGGTTGCCGTCATGCGGCGCGCCGAAGTAGGTCTCCATGCCGTGGCTGAGCATGTCGAACGCGCCGGAGAGCGCCTGCTTCATGGGCGCGGACAGCGTGTAGGCGGGGTCGAGCACGGCGAAGCTGTGGAAGCTGCCCGCCATGCCGTTCTTCCGCTTGGCGGCCTCGTTGGTGATGACCGCACCGTTGTTCATCTCCGCGCCGGTGCCGAAGATGGTGACGACGGCGCCCATGGGGATGCCCTCGGTGGGGAACTCGTGGTCGGAGAACTCCATCTTCCACACGTCGCGGTCGGTCTTGGCCTGGACCGAGACGATCTTCACGCAGCCGATGACGCTGCCGCCGCCCACGGCGAGGATGAAGTCGACGCCCTTCTCGCGCGCCAGCTTCGCACCCTCCTGGACCTTGGCGTAGGTGGGGTTGGGCATGATGCCGACGAACTCGACCACGTCCTTGCCCGCCTTCGCGAGCAGCCCCATGACCGCATCATGATCGGACGGCACGCATCCGGAGCGAGACAATCGCGTGCATGCACGCCTTTGTCTCGCCGAGCCGCAGGGCGCGCTGACGGACAGAACGGCCCCGCGCCTCGCTGCCGGCGCCCGGCCCCCGTACCGTCGTCCTTGAGCGCGGCGCGCAGGTACGGGTAGCACTCGACGGTCACCAGCTGGGGCTTGATCTCGGCGGCCTCGATGACCTCGGCGATCTTGTCCTGCGGGAAGTTGGAGAGGCCGAGCGCGCGGACCTTGCCGTCGCGGTACGCCTTCTCCATCGTCTTCCATGCGGCGAGGTAGTCGCCCACCGGCTGATGCAGGATCAGCATGTCCACGTACTCGAGGCCCAGGCGCGCGAGGGTCCCGTCGACGGCGGCGTCGCCCGCCTCGTACACGCTCGGCCACAGCTTGGTGGACACGAACAGCTTCTCGCGGTCAACACCGCTCTTGGCGATGGCGCGGCCCACGGCCTTCTCGTTCATGTAGGCGTTCGCGGTGTCGATATGCTCGTAACCCGCCTCGAGCGCCGCGAGCGATACGGCCTCGGCCTCCGCCGGGGTCATCAGGAAGGTGCCCAGGCCCTCGACGGGCATCTCGACGCCGTTGTTGAGCTTCAGATACTCCATGGCTTGCCTCTCTCTCGCATGCGGCGCGGCCCGTCTCGACCGAGGTCCGGTCGGGCCGCGCCCGTTTCCGTACACCCCCATTCTGGGAGCGCCCGGCAGCGAAGTACAATGCCGGGTCGCCATCCCGCTATGCAGTACGCGCATAGCGAGGACGGCGACCCGGCGGGAGGTCGCGGCGAGCCTCCCCGTGCCCGCGCAGGGCGAACCGGCCGCGCGCAGGACCTGCGCCAAGTCGGCAGCGCGGGGCAAGACGGCAGCACCGATCCGCGACTCATTCCGACCCCGTCCCCAAACGGGTCACGGTCGGCTGCTCACCGTGACCCCTTTCGACCCCGTCCCCAAAAGGCTCACCCAAAAGGCTCAAGCGACCCCTTTCGACCCCGTCCCCAAACGGGTCACCCACGCGGCGCGTTCGGCCGCTTGCCGATGCACGTGCACTTGTGCAACAGTCGGCCCCTCGCCTTCCCGATATGTTGTAGATGGGAACGCGCCCGGATGCCGGGCGCCCGTGAAGGAACGGAGTGAGGGATATGAGGTTCACGCGTATGATCGTGCCGGTTCTGTGCCTGTCGACGGCGCTCATCGCCGGATGCAGCCAGGGAACGCAGCCCGCCGGGTCGACCGGGTCCGCGACGCAGGGTTCGGCACCTGCGGCGGCGGCCGAGCAGACGCCGCAGGCGGAGCTGACCGCCTGGCAGGACAAGACGTTCTACGAGCGTCCGGTCGCCGATATCGCGAGCGACCTCGAGCTGCTGGACTTCGAGATCACAGCCGACAACTACTACGAAGAGGAGCAGAGCGGATACAGGTATTGCGAGACCACGTTCTCGGGTCAGCCCGCGGACAACCCCTTCGAGGACTCGGATCCCACCGTGAATATCACCGTGACCGTCGAGGACCCTGTGTTCGTCGACGGGGCGGAGAACCTCGGATATGAGACGCTCGCCGAGGGCACCCTCCCCACCGGCTACACCGTCTGGCTCTCCTATACGGAGCGGGACCCCTCCGAGTACGAGGCGGTCGCCCGCCAGGTCGCGGACACCCTGGGCCTGGGCGCCTTCACCGAGAGCACGGTCGGGCCGTCGCCCTTCGATGAGACGCGCATACTGGGCAACTTCTCCGCCGATGACACCTACTTCGGCACCCCGACGACCCATCTCATCTCGATGACGGTGTACCCCGACGACATGACGCTCAACCCGGACGCCCCGCTCTCCGTGACGTTCGGGCTCTGGAACGTTCAGGCTATGGAGTAACCGCCGCTCCCCGAACCCGGCCCGCACCCAAGCCGAACCTCTCGCAGATGAAGCCGCTGTGCGCCGTGTTCGGTGTCTGTAACGTCGGGTCCGCGACGGAAACGACCCCCTAGGTCGCGGGTACATACAGACAACGACCGGGCAGGGCCCGAAGCCCCGCGCGGATCCGACGTTAGGAGCCATCATGAGAAGCCTGAACCTGGACCGCATCCGCGTCCTCACCCACAGCAGCATCCGCATCGAGGCCGAGGCGGGCACCGTCGTGTACGTCGACCCCTACGACCTGGTCGACGAGACGCACGACGCCGACATCGTCTGCATCACCCATGCGCACTACGACCACTTCTCGCCCGAGGACATCGCCCGCGTCGCGAAGCCCGGGACGCGGCTCGTCGTGCCGGCCTCCATGGCCGGCGAGGCACCGCGCGCCGGCATCGACGACGTCCGCACCCTGCAGGCGGGCGAGGCCGTCGAGCTCGACGGCATCCGGATCTCCGCCGTGCCCGCCTACAACGTGATGCCCGAGCGCCTGGGGTTCCATCCGCGCGGGAACGGCTGGGTGGGCTACGTGCTCACCGTCGACGGCGCGCGCCTGTACGTGGCGGGCGACACCGACCGGAACCCGGACAACATGCAGGTCCCGTGCGACGTGGCCCTCGTGCCGGTGGGCGGCACCTACACGATGGACGCCTCGCAGGCGGCCGAGTTCGTCAACGCCCTGCAGCCCCGCGTCGCCATCCCCACGCATTACGGCAGCGTCGCCGGCGAGCCGCAGGACGGAGAGGCGTTCGCCGCGCAGGTCGCCCCCGATATCGAGGTCGTCCTCAAGATGGAGCGGTAGGCGCCGCGGCGCACCCCGCGGCGCATGCGAAACGGGCGCCGGGCTCCCCGTCGGAGCCCGGCGCCCTGTCATGAGGCGGCCGCGGATCGTCCCGCAGCGCCCGTGCCGGCACGCGCCGGAAGGGACTCGCGTACCGGACCGGTGTCGCGCCGCGACGCACCCGGCGTCCGAGCGCGGCGCGCCGTCACCCGATCAGCTGCAGCCGGTGGTGGTCCCGCAGTCCATGCACACCTTGCAGGTGCCGTTCTGCACCATGCGCGAGCTGCCGCAGGTGGGGCAGATGCTCCCGTCGTACAGTCGCTCGCCGTGGATCGCCGTGTCGTGCACGGCCTCGCTCACGAACGCCTGCGTGTACTTGTCGCCCCGGTCGAGCTGGCCGGTCTCCTCGCGCAGCTCGTCCTCCTTCGCCGCCACCAGGCGCGAGAGCTCCTCCCCGCTCACCGCGGGCTCCTCGTCCTCGACGGCCGGAGCCTGGACGGCAGGCGCCGCGGCGACGGGGGCGCCGCCGGGCGTCCAGCCCTCGGGCTTCACCTGCACGCGCGTGTAATCCCCCAGCTCGATGTCGATCACCTTGGAGATGAGGTCGGAGATCGAGGTCACGTACTTGATATTGGGATGGCTCTGCACGAAGCCGTAGGGCTCGTACATCTGCCCGCGCAGCATCTTGGAGATGCGCTCCGCGGGGATGCCGTACTGGAGCATGACCGAGATGGTCTTGGACAGCGAGTTGAGCAGGCCCATGATGGTGGTGCCCTCGCGGTCGGTGGTCACGAACAGCTCGGAGATCGCCCCCTCCTCGTTGCGGTTGACCGTGGTGTAGATCTTCACGCCGTCGATCTGGGCCAGGTGGGTGCGCCCGCTGCGGATGCCCATGATGCGCCGGCGCTCGGCCGGGCGGCGCGCCTCGGCGAGCTCCTCCTGGGCGCCGCGCGCGTACTCGAGCAGCGCCTCGTAGGACAGCTCGCCCAGGTCCTCGCCGTCCGTGACGTCGGAGAGCGAGTTGTTGAGCGGCTGGGCGTTCTTCGACCCGTCGCGGTACAGCGTGATGCCCTTGCAGCCCGTCTTCCAGGAGAGCATGACCACGTCCTTGAAGTCCTCCACGGTGGCGGAGTTGGGCAGGTTGACCGTCTTGGAGATCGCGCCGGAGATCAGCGGCGTCAGGGCGGCGACCATGAGCACGTGGCCCTCGGGCGCGATGAAGCGCTCGCCCGTGCCGCAGACGTTCGCCGTGTCGAAGACCGGCAGGTCGGCGTCGCGCAGCCCCGGCGCGCCCTCGATCTTGCCGTCGACGACCATGCCGTCGTCGTCCGTGGCCTGCACGTACGCCAGAATCTCCTCCACCTGCTCCGGCGCGTACCCCAGATGGCGCAGGGCGTCGCCGATCACCGGGTTGGCGAGCGTCATGAACCCGCCGCCGGACAGCTTCTTGTAGATCATGTGGCTGAAGAACGGCTCGATGGAGGTCGCCCCGCAGTCCATGGCGAAGGAGATGGTGCCCGTCGGCGCCATGACGGTGACCTGGGCGTTGCGGTACCCGCAGCGCTCGCCGAGCTCCTCGGCCTCCCGCCACGAGGCCACCAGGGCGTCCGCCAGCGCGCCGTCGCCCATGCGCCCGAGCAGCTCCCGGTCGACCGCGGGCGGCCGGACGGTGAGGTTCTCGTAGGCGTCGTCGCGGGCACCGGCGACGCGCGCGTGGTTGCGGATCACGCGCATCATGTGCGGGCGGTTGATCTCGTAGCACGCGAACGGGCCCACCGCCGCGGCCATGAGCGCCGAGACGGCGTAGCTGCGGCCCGTGAGCATGCCCACGATGGCCGAGGCCAGCGCGCGGGCCTCGGGCGAGTCGTAGGGCAGGCCCTTGGCCATCAGCAGGCTCGCCAGGTTGGAGATGCCGAGGCCCGTGGTGCGGAACCGGTAGGTGCGGCGCGCGATATCGCGCGTGGGGAACTGGCCCCAGGCGATGGACGCCTCGAGCGCGAGCTGGGCGATGTCGATCGCGTGCGCGTACCCCTCGACGTCGAAGGCGTCGGCCTCGGGGTCGTAGAAGCGGTAGATGTTGATGGAGCCCAGGTTGCAGCTCGAATCGTCCAGAAACGCGTACTCCCCGCACGGGTTCGTGGAGTTCAGGCGGTTGTAGGGCGCCCCCACCTGACCGTCCTCGCCGGCAGGACAGGTGTGCCACTCGTTGAAGGTGTCCGAGAACTGGGGCGCGGGATCGGCGCAGCGCCAGGCGCTCTCGTTGAAGACGTCCCAGATATGGGAGACCGAGACCTCGGCGTCGCGGCTGGGGTCGACGCGCCCGCGCAGGCGGTAGGTCGCCTCCGGGTCGGCGTCCAGGTTGTCGACCTTCTTCATGAACTCGTTGTCGATGCGCAGGGAGTTGTTGGAGTTCTGGCCGGAGACCGTGGCGT
Organism: Candidatus Collinsella stercoripullorum; assembly: GCF_027669965.1. NCBI lineage: Bacteria > Bacillati > Actinomycetota > Coriobacteriia > Coriobacteriales > Coriobacteriaceae > Collinsella > Candidatus Collinsella stercoripullorum. Next base: position 12,931 of record NZ_JAQECM010000027.1, read on the forward strand.
AGGCCTCCCCGTTGATGTCCCCGTCGTAGCCCATCCGCATGAGGGCGAGGGCCTTGTCCTCCTCCCGCGCCTTCCAGGTGATGAACTTCTCGATATCCGGGTGGTTGATATCCAGGCACACCATCTTGGCGGCGCGGCGCGTGGTGCCGCCGCTCTTGATGGCGTCGGCGTTGCGGTCGAGGCCGCGCAGGAAGCTCATCACGCCGCTCGACACGCCGCCGCCGGAGAGCTTCTCGCCCTCGGCGCGCAGGGCCGAGAAGTTGGACCCCGTGCCCGAGCCGCCCTTGAACAGCTTGGTCTCGGTCACGAACTCGTCGGAGATGGAGTGGTCGCCCAGGAGCTTGTCCTCCACGCTCACGATGAAGCAGGCGGAGGCCTGCGTGCGCGTGTACTGGTCGGCGGACTCCACGATCTCGCCGGTGGCGGGGTCCACGTAGTACATGCCCTGCGGCTCGCCCGCGATGCCGTAGGCGCGCTTGAGGCCCGTGTTGAACCACTGGGGCGAGTTGGGCGCGAAGCGCTGGTCGAGGACCAGGAAGACGAGCTCGTCGTAGAGGACCTGCGCCTGCTCGCCCTCCTCCACCAGCCCCTCGTCGACGAGGGCGGCGACCCAGAAGTCCACCATGCGGTGCGCGACCTGGCGCATCGAGGTCTCGTGGCCCTCGCCCGGGACGCCGGCGCGGCGGAAGTACTTGGACGCGATGATGTCCACCGCGTTCTGCGAGTACTGCTCCGGGAACTCAAGGTCGTGCATGTCGCACAGGACGCGGCCGGTCTTGTAGTCGGTGAGGTGGACGTCGCGGCGGGTCCAGGAGAACAGGTCGTAGACGGTCTTGCCTGCGTTCTGCGGATCGTCGAGCGCGGCGGTGAAGCGGCGGGCGATGCGGTCGCGGATCGTCTGGGTCATGGGCAACCTCGCTTTCCTCGTGTGGTCGCAGTATCGCACCCCGTGCGGACACGACGGCGCCGCGCGGGGTGCGGGGGATTCGGGACAGCCGGCCGCGCGGTCAGGCGCGCGGCCGGCGTTCTTGATTCTATCAAGCGAGGTGGTGCGAACTTCCCATATCTTGAGTGGTTCTGTAAACGGCACCACTATATATAGTGTTCGTGGGTTGAATAACCGCTGCACGGGCACCGTCGGCGCAGGTCGTGCGACCACAGCATGTTGCACGCGGGGGCGCCCGGAGCTTCAACCGCGTGTTTATTACATGAACGGACGGTTACGCGGGGATGGGGAACGACGGGTTCCGGAACGTGTGGGGAACGTGTGGGGCGACGCAGCGGGATGGGGAGCCCGGGCACGGAGAAGTCCGACGCGTGATGCCGGCGGAGGCCCGACCGGAGCGAGAACGGCCCGGGGCGGGGCCGCGGGCCGTTCTCGCGGGACGAGGCTGCGAAGATGGCGCGACGCGACCGAACGCCGATGCGTCTCATCCTCGAAAATGCATCTCAAAATCGCTCGAAAATATTATCATGCTCACTCGATTTTATTAGATTTATTCCTCGGAAATGCTAGACTCATATTGGCAGCGCATCAGTCGACCGTTCTACCCGCAGGAGATCCGCATGAGTATCGTTCCCTATGGCTACATGCCCCGCCTTCTCGATACTGTTCTCGACCGGCGCCTCCGCACATTCGGAGCGGTCGAGGTCGCCGGACCGAAATTCTGCGGAAAGACCTGGACGAGCATGGCGCACGGCGAGAGCATCATCCATCTCGACGATGCCAACGCAAAGCAGATGGCGGAGCTCGACGTATCGCTGGCGCTGGAAGGGGAACGCCCCCATATCATCGACGAGTGGCAGGACGTCCCCGATGTATGGGACGCCGTACGCCGAAGCATCGACGAAAGCGGGAACGTGCGCGGGCAGTACCTACTCACCGGCTCCTCAACCGTCGACAAGGCAAAGGTTTCGCATAGCGGGGCCGGCCGCATCGCCACCATGGAAATGCGGCCGATGAGCCTTTACGAAAGCGGTGAATCGACAGGAGCGGTCTCCCTATCCGGCCTCTTTGAGGGTGCTCGCACAACGAAACCGGTCGTCGTCGATACAAGGGCACTCGCACGCGCAGTCTGCCGGGGCGGCTGGCCGGCGACGATCGAATCGGAGGATGAGTTCATCGGCGACCTGCCCGCCCAATACCTCGACGCCTTGTTTTCCATCAGCGCCGCCCAACGCGGCATAGACGGAAGACGGGCACGGAAGCTCGCCACGTCGCTCGCGCGCAATCTGGGTACCGCCATGACGTACAAGACGATGTATGCTGACATCACCGACGGGGAACCAATGGAAGTCGCCTCGAACTCGATGTATCGCAACGCGCTTGCCCCGTATATCGCGTTTTTCGAGGACCAGTACTTCATCGAGAACCAGCCCGGATGGGACGCGCCCGTCAAATCGAAGTCGCGCATCCGTTCGAAGCCCAAGCGCACGTTTGTCGACCCATCTCTCCCCGCCTCGCTTCTCGGCATGACGCCTGAACGCCTCCTGCGCGAACCGCAGGTCTTCGGCACGCTCTTTGAGGAGCTGTGTCTGCGAGATGTCCGAATCTACTGCTCCGCCATGGGACTCATGCCCAATCCGGCGGTCTGCTATTACGGCGACGCGGACGGTCTCGAGGTGGACATCATCATCGAGCTCCCCGATGGCAGATGGGGCGCCTTTGAGGTGAAGCTCAACGAGCAGAAGGTCCCCGAGGCGGAGCGCAGTCTACTCAGGCTTAAGGAGAAGGTCGAGCGGAACCCTGCTGCGCAAAACCGGGAGCCTTCCTTCCTCGCCGTGCTCGTGGGCAAAGCGACGTTTTGCCGCGTGACGCCTGCCGGCGTGCACGTCGTGCCCATCACGGAGCTGGGAGCATAGGGCAGGCGCCTCGCGACCGAACGCCGGCGCACGGAATCGCGGCACAAAAACGCCCGGCCTCGAGGGTTGGGGGTCGAGGCCGGGCAACGGCGCGCCGGTCCGGGGTCGGGAATGTGGGCCGGACGCGCTATGAGCACGCGCGAGCAGCGCTCGCCGCGAACTCCGAGATCAGGCGCAGCGGATGGACCGTGCGCAGGGAATCGCTACTTGCGACGACGCTTGATCGCCGCGCCGGCACCGGCTGCGACCGCACCGACGGTCGCGACGGCGTTCTCCGGCACGACCTCGGCAATGTAGAACGTGATGACATCGCCCTGATCGGCATCCGACGAGTCGAACTCGACCGCGTCGAAGGAGAACGTGCCGTCGGCATTGTTGGAAACCGAAAGGTCTACCTTTTTACGCTGTCTTTACCTGTATTTCTCGGGCAGCGTCACCCGCGGGACCGGGCATTTCCCCGGTTTTCGGACTTGAATGCGCAGGGTGTCACATATGATTCGGCTCCACATGTCCGACCCCCTGTCCGATCGCGGCGGCTGCGGTGCGGCCGATCCCCGCACCGCCTCCGACGGGCCTACATCCCGCGGTCCTCGCGCAGCCACTTCTCGAACGTCGAGCGCGACACGCCCAGCTCCTGCGCGGCGCGCACGTGCGTGAGCTCCCCTCGGGACACGCGCTGCCGGATGCCGCGGTACGCCTCCGGACGCGCGATCGGCGGCCGGCCGAAGCGCATCCCGCGCGCCCGCGCGGCGGCGATGCCCTCCGCCTGGCGCTGGCGGATGTTCTCGCGCTCGACCTGCGCGACATACGAGAGCAGCTGCAGCACGATGTCCGCGATCAACGTGCCGGTGAGGTCGCGGTCCGACGCCCGCGTATCGAGCAGCGGCATATCCAGCACGACGATATCGACGCCGCGCACCCGCGTCAGATCCTGCCATTGCTCGAGGATCTCCTTGTAGTTGCGCCCCAACCGGTCGATGCTCGTCACCACGAGCACGTCGCCTTCCGCCATGAGGCGCAGCAGGCGCTGGTACGTCGGCCTGCTGAAGCTCGCCCCGGAGTAATAGTCCACATAGATGTCGCGCTCCTCGAGAGGGAACGCGAGCAGGGCGTCGAGCTGCCTGCTCACGTTCTGCTCCTTGGTCGATACCCGCGCGTACCCGTACGTCGTCATGCCGACCCTCCAATCCCGTGCGAGACCGCGCCGGTCGCGGCCCCCGTTCATGGTGATGTGCCCGCCACATGGGGCGAAGGGGGTCGGAATTCGCGGTCGAGCCGCGCTCGGTGCGACATCGAGCGAGGTTGAGAAGGGCGCCGGATCAGCGATGTATAAAGAGCTCTCGAAATTGCATAAGAAATGCCAACAAAACAGCCACAACGGTCAGAACGGGGGCAGCAGCCCGCGCTCAAGCGGCGACACGGTCCCCTCGACGTGCTACCCTCTCTTGGCGGAAATCCCAGCAGGCCCCGAACGGCCTGAACCCCCAGCAGGCCCCGAACGGGCCTGAAACCCCGTGGAAAGGACCGAGTATGCCGCTCGCCCCGCTCCAGCGCTCAACCGTCCGCCGCACGCTCGCGCGCTTCTGGGATGTCACCCGGATGCGACCCGGCATCGCCGCGCTCGCCGTCGTCACCTCCGCCGGCTATATCGCGCTGCTCACCTACGCCAACACCTACGTGATGGGCCTGATCGTCGACCGGGTGCAGGCCTCCCCGGTGCCGAGCGACCGGGTCGCGGAGGTGTTCGGCCCCTACGTCCTCGCGCTCCTGCTCGTCAACGCGTTCGGCCAGGCGTTCTCCAAGCTGCAGGACTACGCGGTGTACAAGCTGCAGATCAACGGGAACTACCACCTCTCGCGCCTGTGCTTCGACACGCTCTCCAACCAGTCCATGACCTTCCACACGAGCCGTTTCGGCGGCAGCCTCGTGAGCCAGACCACGCGCTTCACGAGCGGCTACTCGGCGCTCGTCGACGTGGTGGTCTACTCGCTCATCCCCACGGTGGCCTCGGTCGTCTGCACGTTCGCGACGCTCGCCCCGGTGGTGCCGGGCTACATGGCCATCCTCACGGTGCTGCTCGTCGCCTACGTGGCGATCGCCACCCACCTCTACCACAAGATCCTGCCGCTCGCGCAGAAGGGCGCCGCCGCGCAGAACCGCCTCTCGGGCGTGCTCTCGGACGCGGTGACCAACATCCTCGCCGTCAAGACCTGCGGGCGCGAGGACTACGAGAAGGGCCTGTTCGAGGACGCCGCCCAGCAGGCGCGCGAGGCGGACTCGCGCAGCATGCACGCCACCATGCGGCGCGGGTTCACCACGAGCACCATCATCACGGTCATCATGCTCGTGGTCTCCATCTTCGTGGCGGGCGGCAACGCCTGGTTCGGCATCTCCGCGGGCACGCTCGTGATGATGTTCACCTACACCTACCAGCTGTCCATGCGCTTCAACTACATCAACTCCATGATGCAGCGCATCAACCGCGCCCTGGGCGACGCCTCCGAGATGACGCGCATCCTGGACGAGCCGCGCCTTGTGGAGGACGCCCCCGACGCGCAGCCGCTCGAGGTCGACCGCGGCAGGATCGATTTCGAGCACCTGAGCTTCGCGTACCGCGACGCCGCCCGGGGGGAGAAGGTGTTCAGCGACCTCACGCTGCACATCCCCGCAGGCCAGCGCGTCGGCCTGGTGGGCCGTTCGGGCTCGGGTAAGACCACCCTCACCAAGCTGCTGCTGCGCCTCGACGACGTCCAGAGCGGCCACGTCTACGTGGACGGGCAGGACATCAGCCTCTGCAGCCAGCAGAGCCTGCGGCGCAACATCGCCTACGTGCCCCAGGAGGCGCTGCTCTTCCACCGGTCCATCCGCGAGAACATCGCCTACGGCAGGCCGGGCGCGAGCGACGACGAGATCTGGCGCGCCGCGCGGCTCGCCAACGCCGCCGAGTTCATCGAGAGGCTGCCCGAGGGGCTCGACACGATGGTCGGCGAGCGCGGCGTCAAGCTCTCCGGCGGGCAGCGCCAACGCGTGGCGATCGCCCGGGCGATCCTGACCGACGCGCCGATCCTCGTGCTCGACGAGGCGACGAGCGCGCTCGACAGCGAGTCCGAGGCGCTCGTGCAGGACGCCCTCGAGAACCTCATGGCCGGGCGCACCTCGATCGTCGTCGCGCACCGGCTCTCCACGGTGGCCGCCCTCGACCGCATCGTGGTGCTCGCGGACGGGCGCATCGTGGAGGACGGCGCGCACGCCGAGCTCGCCCATGCCGGCGGGGAGTACGAGCGCCTGTGGGACCGCCAGACCGGCGCCTTCTTGGAGAGCGACTAGGCCGGCGGGCAGTGGCCCGGGCCGCCCGGCCCTACCGCAGCTCCTCGGCGAGATAGCGCCCGGTCACGCTCTCGGTGCAGGCGGCGACCTGCTCGGGCGTGCCCGTGCACACGATCCGCCCGCCCGCGTCCCCGCCGCCGGGCCCCATGTCGATCACGTAGTCGGCGTTCGCGATCATATCCAGGTCGTGCTCGATCACCACGACGGTCGCCCCGTTGTCGATCAGCCTCTGCAGGACCCCCAGCAGGACCTCGACATCGAGCGGATGCAGCCCGATTGTGGGCTCGTCGAACACGAACAGGGCGTCGGCCTGGCTGCGCGTCAGCTCGCTCGCGAGCTTCAGGCGCTGCGCCTCGCCGCCGGACAGCGCGGGCGTCGCCTCACCGAGCGTGAGGTACCCAAGCCCCAGGTCGCGCAGGACGCGGAGCTTCGAGAGGGCGCTTCTGAGCCCCGAGCCGTCGAGCTCCGCGAGGGCCTGGTCGACCGTGAGCGCGAGCAGGTCGGGCAGGCTGGGGCCGGTGCCGTCCGAGTCCCCGTCGCCCGCGGCCCCCGCGGTCGCGCCGCGGGCGGCATCCCCCGCCCCGGCCCCGCTGCCCGCGGCCGCACCGTCCGCCGCCCTCCCCGCAGCCGCCCCTCCGGCACGGTGCGCGGCGAGGTGGATCCCGTACGCCTCGCGGCCGTAGCGCGCGCCGCCGCAGTCGGGGCACGGGATGTCGACGTCGGGGAGGAACTGCACGTCGAGCGAGATCTGCCCCGTCCCGTCGCAGGTCCGGCAGCGCAGCGACCCGGTGTTGTAGGAGAACGCCCCGGCCTTGAGCCCGCGCTCCCGGGCCGCGGGCACCTTGGCGAAGGCGCGGCGCAGGTCGTCGAGCACGCCGGAGTAGGTCCCCACCGTCGAGCGCACGTTCGCCCCGATGGGCGTGGCGTCGATCAGGTTCGCCCGCGCGATGCCCGCCGCGTCGACGGAGCGCACGTGGGCGGGCAGCGGCTCCCCCGCAGCCGCCGCAGCGAGCGCCGGCACCAGGCTTTCGAGCACGAGCGTCGTCTTCCCCGAACCCGACACGCCCGTCACCGCGGTGAGGCGGCCGCGCGGGATGCGGACCGACAGGGGCTTGACCGTGTGCACGGCATCGGTCGCGAGCTCGATCGCCCCGGCGCGGAACATCTCGTCGGAACCCGCCCGGAGACGCGTCCGCACCCGGCGCGCACCCGCCAGGAACGGCCCGATCCGCGACGCGGGCGCGGCCTCGACCTGGGCGACCGTGCCCTGGGCGACGATGCGCCCGCCGTCGGCGCCCGACCCGGGGCCGATCTCGATCAGGTGGTCGGCATGGCGCAGCACCCGGACGTCGTGGTCCACGAGCACCACGGAGTTGCCGTCGGCGAGCAGGTCGTCCACCACGCCGAGCAGCCCCTCGACGTTCGAGGGGTGCAGGCCGATGGAGGGCTCGTCGAGCACGTAGAGCACGCCGCAGGTCCGGTTGCGCACGGCGCGGGCGAGCTGCACGCGCTGCCGCTCCCCGGTCGACAGGGTCGAGCTCGCGCGGTCGAGGGAGAGGTACCCCAGCCCGAGCTGGCGCAGGCGGCAGATGGGCTCGTCCAGCTCCGCGCAGATCAGCCGGGCCATGGGCCGCATGGACTCCGGCATGAGGGCGGGGACCGTCGGCGCCCACTCCGCCAGCTCGTCGAGCGTCATCGCCGTGGCGTCGCCGAGGTCCATCCCGTCGATCACCGGCCCGCGGGCGCGCTCGGACAGGCGCGTCCCGTGGCATTCGGGGCAGACCTCCTCGCGCAGGAACCGCGCCACGCGCGCCAGACCCTTCTCGTCCTTGACCTTGGACAGCGCGTTCTCAACCGTGTACACCGCGTTGTAGTAGGTGAAGTCGAGCTCGGCGAAGTTGTCGCCCTTCTTGGCCCGGTACAGGATGTGCTTCTTGACGGCGGGGCCGTGGAAGACGATGTCGCGCTCCTCGGGCGTGAGCTCGCGAAACGGCACGTCGGTGCGGACGCCCATGGCCGCGCACACCTGCTTCATCAGGTCCCACATGAGGGTGCCCCACGGCAGGACCGCGCCGTCGTCGATGGAGACGGACTCGTCGGGCACGAGCGTCGACTCGTCCACCGTGCGCACGATCCCCGTGCCCCCGCATGCGGTGCACGCGCCGCCGCTGTTGAACGCCAGGTCCTCCGCGCCGGGGCCGTAGAACTCGGTACCGCAGTTCGGGCAGGTCGTCGGCACCATGCGCGCCACGTCCATGCTCGGGGCGACGCGATGCCCGCACGAGGGGCACCGATGGCTCCCCAGGCGCGAGAACATGAGGCGCAGGACGTTCAGCAGCTCGGTGGAGGTGCCGAAGGTCGAGTGGACGTCCGGCACGCCGGGGCGCTGGCGCAGCGCGAGGGCGGCGGGCACGTGCAGCACCTCGTCGACCGTCGCCCGCGCGGACTGGGAGATCCGCCGGCGCGTGTAGGTCGACAGCGCATCGAGGTAGCGGCGCGACCCCTCCGCGTAGAGCGTGCCGAGCGCGAGCGAGCTCTTGCCCGAGCCCGATACGCCCGCGATGCCCACGAGCTCGCCGAGCGGGATGTCGACGTCGATGTTCCTCAGGTTGTGCACGCGCGCGCCGCGCACGCGGATCGCCGCCGGCTGCCCGTGCCGCCCCGATGCCCCGTTCGCTCCCATATGCCCTCCCGCTCGTCCGTCCTCAAGGCCGCGTCCACCCCATTGTTGCCCAACAGCCGGCCCGTCGCGGCGAGAAACGCCGGCGGATCGACCGGCCCCGCACCGCGGCGACCGGATGCCGCCCGGCCGCCGCGGGGCGGGAGCCGGCCGATCCGCCGGCGCGCTGCGATACAATCCCAACAGGCAACGAGAGGGGTGGCCATGGACATCAACCAGATCGCGAAGATGGCCGGCGTGTCGCGCGCCACGGTGTCGCGCTATCTGAACGACGGGTACGTCTCCCAGGAGAAGCGCGCCGCCATCAAGCGGGTCATCGACAAGACCGGCTACGTCCCCTCCCGCCAGGCGAAGACCCTGCGCACCGGCAAGACCGATGTCGTGGGCGTCATCATCCCCAAGATCAACTCGGCCTCGGTCTCGCGCATGGTCGCGGGCATCACGCCGGTGCTGAACGACACCGGATACCAGGTCCTCCTCGCCAACACCGACAACGACGCCCGCCGCGAGGTCGATTTCATGCGGCTGTTCGCCGAGCGCCGGCAGGTCGACGGCGTCATCCTGATCGCCACGGTCTTCACACCGGAGCACCTCGACGCCATCAAGGGACTCAACGTGCCCGTCGTCATCCTCGACCAGAACCTCCCGGGATACTCGAGCGTGCACCAGGACGACTACGACGCCCTGCGCGACATCACCGCCCTCGTGCTCAAGGAGGCGCGCCGCCCGGCCTATATCGGCGTGTTCGAGGAGGACGTCTCCGCGGGCGAGATGCGCCACCGCGGCTTCACGGACGCCTGCGCGCGGGCGGGGGTCGAGGTGCCCGACGAGGCCCAGGTCACCGCGGAGTTCACGGTCGATTCGGGTTACACCTGCACCGAGCAGGTCATGCAGGCGCGCCCCGAGACCGACGCGATCGTGTGCGCGACCGACTCGATCGCCTACGGGGCCCTCACCTACCTGCGCGAGCACGGGCGGCGCGTGCCCGAGGACGTCCAGGTCACCGGCGTCGGGGACGGCGAGCTCTCGCAGATCGTCACGCCGCGGCTCACCACCGTCCACCACCATTACAAGACCTCGGGGGCCGAGGCGGCGAAGATGCTCGTCGGGCTCATGACGGGCGACGACGCCATCCCCCGCGAGATCAAGATGGGCTACGAGCTGGTCGTGCGCGCGTCCACCCGCTGACCGGGCCGCAAGGGCGACGGCCCCGGCCTCGCGCGGGGCGGCGGGGCGGAGCGGCCGGACCCCTGTCCGCCGGCGATACGGCGGCGCTCGTTTTCCGTGGCCGCTCCGGACCCCGAGGCGTGCGGGCGAGGCGGCCTCGCGCGGGACGGCCTCCGCGACCGGGACGGCGCTCCCCGCGCCGCCATCGGGATCCCCCGCCATCCACCGATGCTTTCATACCGCTCACAGCTGGAACCGATTCCACATGCACAAATCAACGGAGTCTGATGTATTTCTACGGTATGAGAACGATTACATATGAGATTAATTCCATATGTAACGGCACATCAGCTCATCGGGTACGCGAGCAACGGAGGATCCTATGGCACTAGATCATCGCAAAGCCGCCCAGGACATCCTGGACGCGATCGGGGGCGCGGACAACGTCGTGTCCGCCGCGCATTGCGCGACGCGCCTGCGCCTCGTCATCGCCGACGACTCCAAGGTCGACCAGGCGGCCGTCGACGCCGCCGAAGGGGCCAAGGGCAACTTCAAGGCGTCCGGCCAGCTGCAGGTCATCTACGGGACCGGCACGGTCAACAAGGTGTACGACGAGTTCATCGCCCTCGGGCACATCACCGCCGCCAGCAAGGCCGAGGCCAAGGAGGCCGCCGCGCAGCAGCAGAAGAACCCGTTCATGCGCGCCATCAAGCTGCTCGGCGACGTCTTCGTGCCCATCATCCCCGCCATCGTGGCGTCCGGCCTGCTGCTGGGCATCATGAGCGCCCTGTCGTTCATGGATTCCAACGGCTTCATCACCCTGTCCACCGATAACGCCTGGTACCAGATCCTGAACCTGGTCTCCAACACCGCGTTCACCTTCCTGCAGATCCTCATCGGCTTCTCCGCGGCCAAGGCGTTCGGCGCCAACCCCTACCTCGGCGCGGTCATCGGCATGCTGCTCATCAACCCCGGCCTGCAGAACGCCAACACCGTGGCGACCGAGGGCGTGCGGCAGACCTACGCCGTGATCCCCGGCCTCTACAGCATCGAGTGGACCGGCTACCAGGGCCACGTCATCCCCATCGTCATCGCCGCCGGCATCCTCGCCTTCATCGAGAAGCGCCTGCACAAGGTCGTGCCCGAGGCGTTCGACCTCTTCGTGACGCCGCTCGTGTCCGTCGCCGCCACCGCCTACATCACCATGCTGGCCGTGGGCCCCGTCTTCGTGTGGGCGGAGAACGCCATCCTGGGCGCCATCCAGGCCCTGCTCACCCTGCCGCTCGGCCTGGGCAGCCTCATCATGGGCGCTCTGTACGCCCCCACCGTCGTCACCGGCATCCACCAGATGTACACCACCATCGACCTCGGCCAGATCGCCCAGTACGGCGTGACCTACTGGCTGCCGCTCGCCAGCGCCGCCAACATCGGCCAGGCGGGCGCCGCGCTCGCCGTCGCCATCAAGACCCGCGACGTCAAGATCCGCTCGCTGGCCCTCCCCTCCTCGCTGTCCGCGTTCATGGGCATCACCGAGCCCGCCATCTTCGGCGTGAACCTGCGCTTCTTCAAGCCCTTCGTGGCCGGCTGCATCGGCGGCGGCCTGGGCGCCATGTTCGCCTCCATCGTGGGCCTCGCCGCCTCCGGCACGGGCGTCACCGGCATCTTCGGCATCCTGCTGTGCCTCAACCAGCCCGTGCAGTACATCATCATGTTCGCCATCGCGGGCCTCGTGAGCTTCGGCATCTCGTTCATGCTCTACCGCGATCCGGAGGACGCGTCGGCGGCCTCCCAGCCCGCGCCCGCGGTCGAGGCGCCCTCCGCCCCGACCTCCCGTGAACCCGAGCCCACCGCGTCCGACGCCGCCGCCTCGGCCGCCGCTGCCGCCGCCCCGGCCGCCGCTGCCGCGAGCACCCTCGTCTCCCCCCTCTCCGGCACCGCCATCGCCATGACCGAGGTCTCCGACCCCGTCTTCGCGAGCGAGTGCATGGGGCGCGGCATCGCGATCGTCCCGGACGAGGGCACGCTGTACGCGCCCGCCGACGGGACGGTCATCGTCCTGGCGGACACCGGCCACGCCGTCGGCATGAAGACCGATGCGGGGACCGAGGTCCTCATGCACATCGGCATCGACACCGTCGTGCTCGAGGGCAAGCCGTTCACGGCCCGAGTCAAGCTGGGCGACCATGTGGCCGCCGGGCAGCCGCTCATGGACATCGACCTCGAGTACATCCGCGCGCAGGGGCTCGACACCGTCACCCCGGTGATCGTCACGAACACCGCGGACTACGCCTCGGTCGAAGCGCTGGCGGACGGCCCCGTGAAGCCCGGCGACCCCGTGGTCTCCGTGGCGTAGCCGCAGACGGCTCCGTCCGGGTGGATCCCGCGCGCCCGCGCCCGGCCCGTACGGAACCGCACGCGACACGGCCCCGCGCCCGGCAGGCGACCCCTTCCGCCGGACGCGGGGCGCACACCCGCACGTGCCCGCACGGCACCGGTCGCGTCACCCGCCCCGGCACCTGACCCAGATACCCGCACGGGCCCGCCCCGCGCCCAGCCCGAACACCCGATCAGATTCAGGAGGAACCGATGGATTGCAGCCGCTGGAAGATGGGATTCCATCTCATGCCCCCCACGGGCTGGCTCAACGACCCCAACGGCCTGTGCCAGCTGAGGGGCATCTACCACGTGTTCCATCAGTACAGCCCCGCATGGCCCGCGCCGGACGCACCCCGCGGCTGGGGGCATTTCACCAGCCGGGACCTCGTGACCTGGGAGCACCACGGCATGGTCGTCCGACCGGACACCGCCGACGAGGCCTCCGGCTCCTACTCCGGCTGCGCCGTGGTGATGCCCGGCGCCGCGGCCGACGGCGGGGACGCCCTGCGCCTCTACTACACCGGCAACGTCAAGGAGCCCGGTGACTTCGACTACATCCGCACCGGCAGGCGCGCCGCGCAGATCCTCATCGAGAGCGACGACGGCATGGCGCTCGGGCCCAAGCGCGTCATCCTGCGCAACGCCGATTACCCCGCGGACTGCACCTGCCATGTGCGCGACCCCAAGGTCTGGCGTGACGGGGACGGCTGGTGGATGATCCTTGGCGCGCGCGACGTCGAGGACCGCGGCCTCATCCTGCTCATGCGCTCCGAGGACGGCGTCTTATGGACGTCGGCGGGCGAGGTCCGCTCGCCCGAGCCCTTCGGCTACATGTGGGAATGCCCCGACCGCATCGTCCTCGACGGCCGGGTCCACCTCTCCTTCTGCCCGCAGGGCATGGAGGGGCTCCCCTGGTCCAACGGCATGCGCGACCAGTCCGGATACGTCCCGATGCCCGACGGCACCGACCTCAGCGCCCCCGGGGCGTCCGTCGACGTCCGCGCCTTCCGCCGGTGGGACGCCGGGTTCGACTTCTACGCCCCGCAGTCCTTCACCGACGAAACCGGCCGCACCCTGCTCATCGGGTGGATGGGCGTGCCCGAGCCGCCGTTCGACAGCGCGCCCGACGGCCTGACCTGGTGCCATTGCCTCACCGTCCCGCGCGTGCTCACGCGCCTCGCCGACGGGACGATCGCCCAGCTCCCCGCTCCCGAGCTCGAACGCCTGCGCGAGGCCGAGGAGCCGCTCGCCGTCCCGGGCACCATGGTGCTCCCCGGGCGCAGGGCCGACATCGAGCTCGCTGGGATCGAGGGGCCGCTGCGCCTCACCCTCGACGGCGGGCTCCAGATCGCCTTCGACGGGCGCGAGCTCTCCTGCACCTTCATCGGCGACGCCTGCCGGCCCGACGGCATCGGGGCGGGCCGCACCCGCAGGTCGGTCCCGCTCGAATCCCTGGGCAGCCTGCGCGTCCTCGTCGACGGCTCCGCGGTGGAGGTCTTCGCCGAGGGAGGGCGCACGGTCATGTCGACGCGCTGGTTCCCCGTGGCCGATGCGCTGAGCGTGTCCCTCGACGGCTGCTGCGCGTCGGCGCGCGCGTGGAGCATGGGGGACGGCATGCCGGACCCCGCCGAAGCGTAGGCTTCGCGCCGTCTTGGGGCGGCGGCATGAGACGGGGCGGGCTCCCGTGCGGAACATCCCCGACGGGATGCGCCGCGGGAGCCCGCCCCGCTTCCGTCCGCCCGCGCGCCCGCACTCGTCGGGCGTCCGGCCCGTGCCCCGCCCGCGCCCGCGCCCTTCGGGGGGCGCATGCGCGCGGGCGGCCGATGGGGGCTAGTTGTTGTGTGCCAATAGGTTGTTTACGCCG
>NZ_JAQECM010000028.1:0-914 GCF_027669965.1 Candidatus Collinsella stercoripullorum
TGTTCAGTGCCAAGACGTTGTTTACGCCCCGGGGATGACAAATAGGGAGGGCTCCCGCATGCTGTGAGTTGTCTAGGCTTGCAGCGAAGGGGGCCCTCCCATGTCCCAACATCCTAACGCAAGGCTCACCCCGAGGGGCCGCGAGACGCTCGTCTCCCGCATAGAGGCCGGCGCCGGCGTCGCCGAGGCCGCCCGCCAGATGGGCGTGAGCCGCCAGACCGCCAGCAAGTGGCTCGCCCGCGCCAGGCGCGGCGAGCCCATGTCCGACAGGAGCTGCAGGCCGCGCAGGCTCGCCCGGCTCACGCCGCCCGACGCCGAGGCCCGCGTCCGCGAGGCGCGCTCGTCCATGCTGCTCGCGCCCCTCGCGCTCGCGGCCTCCACGGGCGTGCCCGCCCGCACCTGCGCCAGGATCGTGGCGCGCTCGGGGCTTCCCAGGCTCGCCGACGTCGACCGCGTGACCGGCGAGGTCCGCCGGAGGGGCCCCGTCACGCCCGTGCGCCACGGGCGCGGGCGCCCCGGCGAGCTCGTCCACGTCGACGTCAAGAAGGTCGCCCGCATACCTGAGGGCGGCGGCTGGAGGGCGCGCGGGCGCGGCTGCGGGTCCGCCCCGGGCGCGGGGCGGTCGTGCCTGCACGTCGCGGTCGACGACTTCTCCCGCGTCGCCTACGCCGAGCCGCTCCCCGACGAGCGCAAGGGGACGTGCGCAGCCTTCATGGGGCGCTGCCTGACGTTCTTCGCGGGCCTGGGCGTCGCCGTCGAGCGCGTGATGACCGACAACGGCCCGGGCTACCGCAGCGGCGACTTCAACGCCCTTCTCTCCGGGAGGGGCGTCCGCCACATCTACACCAGGCCCTTCAGCCCCTGGCAGAACGGCAAGGTGGAGCGGATGAACAGGACGCTCGCCCAGGAGCGGC
>NZ_JAQECM010000028.1:945-27061 GCF_027669965.1 Candidatus Collinsella stercoripullorum
GGCGGGCAGGGCCTCGGCCCTGCCCGCCTACATCGAGCACTACAATTGGTCCCGTCCGCACAGCGCCTGCGGGGGCCTGCCGCCCATGTCGCGCGTCGCCGGCGTAAACAACCTATTGGCACACAACACCTAGAAGTCGAACGCCTCCGCGATATCGCAGGAGATGAGCACATCGGCGTCGCGATCCTGAGGCGTGGGATCGCGGTTGACGATCACGAGGGCATCCCCGCGGAAATACGAGGTGAGGCCGGCCGCCGGATACACCACCAGCGACGTCCCGCCGATCACGAGCAGGTCCGCCCGCGCGATGTCGGTCATCGCGCCCTCGAGCACGTCCTGGTCGAGAGCCTCCTCGTAAAGCACCACATCGGGCTTGATCGGGCCCCCGCACGCCGGGCACACCGGGACGCCGCGCCCGTCCTCGTGCTCGCGGGAGCAGACCCACGCGGCATCGTAGACCGCGCCGCAACCTCGGCAGACGTTGCGGTGCACCGACCCGTGCAGCTCCCAGACCCGCTTCGAGCCCGCAGCCTGGTGCAAGCCGTCGATGTTCTGCGTCACCACCGAGGTGAGCGCTCCGGACGCCTCGAGCTCCGCCAGCTTCCGGTGCGCGCGGTTGGGTTTCGCATCCAGGGCGACCATCTTCCTGCGGTAGAAGTCGAAGAACTCGGAAGGGTGGCTCTCGTAGAAGCTGTGCGAGAGCATGACCTCGGGCGGATAGCGGAACTGCTGATGGTACAGCCCGTCGACGCTGCGGAAATCGGGGATCCCGCTCGCGGTCGAGACGCCCGCCCCTCCGAAGAACACCGCGCGGTCATGGGAGCCGAACAGCCCCGCCAGGACCCGGGCGGCCTCGCGGGGATCGTCGATGATCTGAGCCATGGGAACATGACCTCCTTACGGATTCGGCCCGCACGGGGCGGGCCGGGTGGACGTCGGGCGCGGGCGGCACGGGCCGTCGCGCGTATGCCGGCCTCCCTGCGCCGGGGACGGGCGCGCCGGGCGGCTCGACCATGGTGGCCGGGATGGCCGGCCTCCCCGCGCCGGGGACGGGCTCCTCAGCGCTTGCGCCGGCGGATGCCGAACAGGCCCGGGGCGTCGGCCTCCCCGTCCTCGTCGCCCAGACGGGAGCGCTCGCCGAAGTCGACCCATTCGACCTCGTCGACCGAGGCCGGGGAACCCGGTACGGCGCCGTCGCGGCCCGGGGCATCCGGGGTCGCCGCGGGCCCCGGCGCGGCGGGTCCGCGGCCGAAGGAGGTGATGGGGCCGAGGTCCTCGACCTCGTCGTCGATCGGGTCGGGCTCCGCGTCGCGCGGAACCGCGGTGCGGGCGATGCGGGGCAAGGGGACCCCGCCCCCGTCGCGCCGCGGCGCCGAGGTGTCCACGCGGTAGCGGCGGACGAGGCCGGAGACGAAGACGCCCTCCGCATCGCCCCGGTCGCCGTCGGGCGACGCGGACCCGTCGTCCTCCCCCGCAGGGGCGGCGCCGTCGCCCGCAGGGGCATCGTCCTCCACCTCGGCTCCCGATGAGGGCTCGTCCAGATCGAGGCCGTCCCCGTCGTCGGCAGGGGCAGCATCCCCGCGTCCGCCCGCCGCCCCGGCGGACGGGCCGCCGTCCCCCTCGGAACCGTCCGGCCCCGCCTCGGGGGCGTCGGCCCCCTCGGGGTCGGACCCGTCGAGCGGCGTGGGCGCGGGCTCGGGGGCGGCGGCATGTGCGGGCGCGGGAGGACGCGGGGCGAAGCGCTTCCCGACACGGGGCGGCTCGTCCTGATCCTCATCCTCCTCATCCCGGTCATCGGGCCGCGCCTCAACCGTTCCGTGAGGGTCGTCGGGGCCCATCACCATGGTGGCGTCCGCATCTGCGGCGGGGACGGCGGAGGTGGGGACCAGGGCCCCGGGAGCCTCCCGCCCGTCGAAGGCGCCCGATGGGCCGGGGCGCCCGTCGGACACGATCGCCGAGACGCCCAGACCGCCCGTCGCGAGCGCGAGCACGCCGAAGAACAGGTTCATGCCGAACACGATGCCGTTGTCGAAGGCGCTGTCGCGCACGCCGAAGTTCGCCGTGACCACGCCCGCCAGGATCGCGATGACGAACACGCAGGCCGTGATGGAGAGGGCTTTCAAGCGCGCCCGGTTGTAGGTGGACCACATGCCGACGACGCCCACCGCGGAGGCGAGCGCGAACAGCACGAGCGCGTAGACGATGACCACGACGGTCCCCGCCTGCTCGCTCTCGAAGTAGACGGCCCCCAGCACGGCGTAGTTCACGCCCGCGATGCCCAGGTAGACCAGGCCGGCGAGGATGAACGCCACGGACGCCGCCTTGATGAGGGCCAGGCAGGCATCCGACCAACGGCGGCTGGAAGAGGAATCGGCAGAAGACATGGCGCGCCCTTCCCTACAGGCAGCACCGCGCGCGCGACCCCATCGCGCGCAGCACCGACGACACGTTCTCGCAAGTGCCCCCCATTATATCGGTCCGTCGCCTTGCGTCCATTCCGAGACGGGCTTTCTCCCACCTCGGCGGTCGGGTAGGATGGGGCCGGATACGCAAACCGCCCGCCGAGAGCGGGCATCGCATAAGGAGCGCCGATGACCGACACCGCCGCCGCGGGCACCACCCCGCGCACCTACAAGTTCGCATCGTGGAACGTCAACGGCCTGCGGGCCGTCCTCAGGAAGGAGCCCGGCTTCGAGGAGATCTTCGCCGACCTCGACGCCGACATCCTGGCGATCCAGGAGACCAAGCTGCAGGAGGGGCAGGTCGAGCTCGAGCTGCCGGGCTACACGCAGACCTGGAGCCATGCCGAGCGCAAGGGCTACGCCGGCACCGCGGTGTTCAGCCGCGAGGAGCCGCTGTCCGTGCGCCGCGCCGACAGCCTGCTGCCCTTCGCGGGCGAGGGCGAGGCGGCCGACCTCGTGGCCGTCGCGGTCACCGAGGGCCGCGTCTGCGCGCTCGAGTTCGAGCGCTTCTGGTTCGTGGACGTCTACACGCCCAACGCGCAGAACGAGCTCGCGCGCATCGAGACCCGCATGGCCTGGGACGACGCCTACCGCGCCTTCCTGAAAAGCCTGGAGGAGGAGACGGGCAAGCCCGTGGTCACCTGCGGCGACTTCAACGTCGCCCATGAGGAGATCGACCTCAAGAACCCCAAGACCAACCGCGGCAACGCCGGCTTCTCGGACGAGGAGCGCGGCAAGTTCACCGAGCTGCTCGGCGCGGGCTTCACCGACACGTTCCGCTTCCTGCACCCCGACGAGACGGGGGCGTACAGCTGGTGGAGCTACCGCTTCAACGCCCGCAAGAACAACACGGGCTGGCGCATCGACTACTTCCTGGTGAGCGACTCGGTGCGCGACCGCATCCGCGAGGCGGGCATCCGCAGCGACATCTTCGGCTCCGACCACTGCCCCGTGGAGCTCGTCATCGACCTCTAGCATGGCGGGTGGCGACGGGACACCCTGTATCCGTGCGCGCGAAGGGCCGCGCCGCGGGAAAAAGGTGCCTGTCCCCATTTTCCCACGTGCGCGCGAGTACGGCCGCGTCGCCCTCCCGGTATACATGGACGGGCCCGGCCGCCGTCTCTTGGCGGCCGGGCCCGTCCCGCATGTCGCACCCCGCCCGTCGCGGCATCGCCGCCGGGGCGTCAGCCGAGCAGGGCCTCGGCGGCCGAGAGCTGCTCGGCCGTGCCCATGAGGCCCACCGAGTCGCCGGCGCGCAGCACCGTGTTCGCGTCCAGGAAGACCTCGACCTCGTCCGCATGGCGCAGCGCCACCGCGTTCGCCCCGGTCCGGGCGCGCAGGTCGAGCGCACCGAGGGCGCATCCCGCCATGGGGCAGCTCTCCCCCACCTCGACCCAGTGGAGCTCGAGCTCCGACAGCGAGGCGACGAGGGCCCCCAGCGCGCGCTGGCGCTCGGCGCGGCGGTCGTCGCCCAGGGCCTCGTAGCCGCTCTCGCGCAGGGAGTTCGCGTAATCCTGGATCTGGCGCGGGCGGAGCCCCAGGTCGAGCAGGGTATGGCGCATGAGCTCGATGCCGCCCTCGAGCTCCGGGCGCACCAGGTCGTCCACGCCCGCGTCCACGAGCGCCTCAACGCCGCCCTCCGTGTCGGCGCGCGCCACGATCTTGAGGCCCGGGGCGAGCTCGCGCGCCTCCCGCGCGATCAGCTCCGCGGACGCCTCCGCCGGAATGGCGATCACGAGCACCCGGGCCGACCCCAGGTCCGCGTGCGCCAGGATCTCCGAGTTGGCCGCATCGCCCACGAGCACGGGGAACCCCGCCGCCTCGGCCTCCTCCGCCACCGGCAGGTCGCGCTCGACCACCAGGCACGGCGCGTCGAGGTCCCGGAGCACCTCGGCCACGTACCCGCCGGCGTGGCCGTAGCCGACCACGACGACATGGCCCTCCATGTGCTCAGCGGGCGGCTCGATGGAGCGCGCGCGCCGGTCGTACAGACGCCGCAGCAGCAGCGGGCTGGCCTCCATGAGGCGCTCGAGCGGGTCGACCGATTTGAACACGAAGGAATTCAGGGCGATGGACACCACGGCGCCGCCGAGGATCAGGCTGTACTGATCGGCGCTCAGCACCCCGAGCGCCATGCCCGTCTGCCCGATGATGAACGAGAACTCGCCGATCTGGGAGAGGCCCGCGGCGATGGTGAGCGAGGTGCGCGCGCCGGCGGAGAACAGCGCGCCGAGCGCCATGTTGATCAGCCACTTGCCCGCCATGATGAGGGCGACGAGCGCCGCGAGCTCGAGGGCGTGCGCGGTGAGCGTGGCGGGGTTCACCATCATGCCCACCGACGCGAAGAAGATGATGGAGAAGAGGTCCTGGAAGGGGATCGCCTCGGCGGCCACGCGATGCGAGAGCTTCGAGGTGCCCACCACGACGCCGGCGAGGAAGGCCCCGAGCGCCACCGAGAGGTCGAACAGCACCGACGCCGCCATGGCGGTGCCGAGCGCGATGACCACGACGGCGAGCTGGAACAGCTCGCGCGGGCAGCGCCGGGCGATCTTGGCGAGCAGCCACGGCAGGACCCGCGACCCCACCGCGAGCATGAGGGCGACGAAGGCGACGGTCTTGACGAGGGCCTCCGCGATGCCGCCCGCGAGCTGGGCGGGGGTCGTCTCCCCGGGGCCGAACACGACGGGCAGCACCACGAGGATCACGACCGTCGCCAGGTCCTCGACGATCAGCCAGCCCGTGGCGATGCGCCCGCCGCGGCTCTGGTAGAGCCCGGCGTCAGTCAGGTTCTTGATGAGGACGACGGTCGAGGCGATGCTCACCGACAGGCCGAGCATGACGCCGGCGGCCGGCTCCCAGCCGAACGCCATCGCCAGCGCGTAGCCCGCCGCCGTGCCGAGCGCGATCTGCAGCACGGCGCCGGGCACCGCGATGCCCTTGACCTCGAGCAGGTCCTTGAGCGAGAAGTGGAGGCCGGTCCCGAACATCATGAACATCACGCCGACCTCGGCGAGCTGGTTCATGGCATCCGAATCCCCGGCGAACCCGGGCGTGAACGGGCCGACGACGAGCCCTCCGGCGAGGTAGCCGACGATGGGCGGCAGGCGCAGGGCGCGCGCCACCATGCCGCCGGCGAACGCGGCGACGAGGGCGAGGACAAAGGTCATGAGCAGGATGGTGTCTCCGTGCATAGCACCTCCGGGGGTCGTGATCGGGCGGCGGACAGCACGGGGCGGGCCGCAGCTACGCAGACGGCCCGCCCCGGCAACCATGCGGTATTTCGGCTATATGTTACCCACGACCAACTGGTTTAGACCCCCGGGGATGAAAAGAGCGCAGGATTTCGAGGGTATCGGGGAGATGCGGCGACGCCCCGAACCCGCCGCGGCCCTCGGCGCCGCCGCACCGCGGGGCTGCCGGCGCGGCTCGGAGGACGCGCAGGCGCGACGCGGGCCCGTCCCACATGCCGCGATCCGCCGCGGCCCCCTACTCGCCGCCGCCCCGCAGGTCGTACCGGCACACCACCCGGGCGATCCGACGCGTCCACGGGACGTAGAGCACGAGAAGGAACACGCAGGTCGCGAACGCGTGCATGAGGTCGAACGGCACCGCGGCGAGCATGCGCGCGAGCGCCCCCTCCCAGGTGAGGGGGCGCACGAAGCCGATGACGTCGTAGGCGTTGATGACCGCGAAGTACACCGCGCCCGAGCAGATGCCCGCCGCGACGAGCGCCGGGCGCCGCACGCTGCCGTCGGCGCGGGTGAACGCCCCGTGGTCGGCGGCGACCCCGCCCAGGTACCCGATGACGCCCCACGCGTACATCTGCCACGGGGTCCACATGCCCTGGCCCAGCATGAAGTTGCTCGTGAGCGCCGCGAGCGCCCCGACCATGAAGCCGCAGCGGCGGCCCAGCGTCGCCCCGGCGATGATGGCGATGGCGGACACCGGCTTGAAATCGGGAACCGGCGCGAACAGCAGGCGCCCCGCCGCCGCGAGCGCGGCGAGCACGAGCGTCGGCATGATCTGGCGCAGCGCCGGCCGGTCGGCCTCGTACCCCGCGAAGAACAAGACGAGCACGAGGGCGACCACGGCGAGCATGAGCAGCGCCGCCTGGTCGACCCCGCTCGCCAGGGCCGCCGTCATGACGACGGGGACCGCCAGGAGCAGGGGCGCCTCGAGGGTGCCGAGGACCCGCGCGCGCACGCCGCGCGCGGGGGTGTCAGGGACGGTAGTAGACATTTCCGCGGAAGAACTCCCCACTCGCCTCCGTGCAGGCGATCTCGCCGTCGAACAGCATCGAGACGTCGTCGGCCGCCTGCTCCACGAAATCCAGGTCGTGCGTCGCCGCGACGACGGCTGCCCCCTCGCCCGCGAGCTCCGCGAGCAGGCGCGCCACCCGCCGGCGGGACGCCGCGTCGAGGCCCTTGGTCGGCTCGTCGAGCAGCGCCGTCGCGGGGCGCAGGAGCAGCAGCTTGCCCAGCGCGAGGAGCTGCTGCTGGCCGCCGGACAGGTCGTAGGGGTGACGGCCGGCGCAGGCCTCGAGCCCGAGCCTCCCGAGCATGCGCTCCGCGTCGGCCCTGCCGTACCCCGCGCGCCCCGACCACTCCATCAGCTCCGCGAGGACCTCCTCCTGCGAGAACAGGACACGGGGGTCCTGGGGCAGCAGGACGCGCGCCCCGCCCGATGTGCGCACGGAGCCGCGGCGCAGCCTGTGCATGCCCGCCATGACCCCCAGCAGCGTCGACTTCCCGCACCCGTTGCCGCCCACGAGGGCGTGGATGCGGCCCGGGGCCGCCGCGATATCGAGCCCGCGCAGCACCCAGTCGGAGTCCGCCCCGTAGCGGAACCATGCGCGCTCCACCGCGACGGCGTCGGCGCCGGACCGCGCGGGGGCCGTCGGGCGCGCGGGCGCGGCGTCGAACAGCGCGGGCCGCTCGCGCAGCGCCTCGAGGTCGTCCACGGCGCGCACGCACCCGCCCTCGAGCCTGAGCGCGCAGGTGGCGTAGTCGACCATCGCCCGCGGCCGATGCGTGGCCACCACCACGGTGCACCCCAGCTCGCGGTTCACCCGGAACAGGGCGTGCAGGAAGCTCTTCTCCGCGATCGGGTCGAGCTGCGCGGTCGGCTCGTCCAGCAGCAGCAGGCGCGGCTGCATGACGAGCGTCGAGGCCAGCGCGAGCAGCTGCTTGCGGCCGCCGGACAGCTCGTCGGTCTGCCGGCGGAACCAGTCGTCGATCCCGAAGAAGTAGCTCGTCTCGGCGATGAGCCGGCGCATCTCGCCCTGCGGCGCGCCGAGGTTCTCCAAGCCGAACGCCATCTCGTGCCAGACGCTCTCGCACACGATCTGGTTGTCGGGGTTCTGGAACACGTAGCCCACCGTCCGCGCGGACGCGGCGTCGTCGAGCTCCTCGACGGCGCGGCCCATCACCCGGATGGACCCGCCGCGCGACCCCGCCGGCGCGATCTGGGGCTTCACCAGGGAAAGGAGCGTGGACTTGCCCGACCCCGTGTCGCCCACGAGCAGGCAGAACGCTCCCTCCTCGAGGGAGAGCGACACGCCGTCGAGCACCCGGTCGGACGATCCGGCGTAGGAGAACGAGACATCGCGGATCTCGAGCGCGCAGGTCATGCGAACATCCTTCCCTCGCGCAGGTGGAGCAGGGCGGGCAGAAGCATCCATGCAGCATAGGGCAGGTACCCCCACCACGCAACAAGGCGGGTGACGGTCGGGAAGAACGAGAACTGGGACGTGGCGGTGAACGCCAGCACGGCGCACAGGCATCCGCCCGCGAGCAGCCCGACCAGGGCCGCGGCATCGGATGAGGAGAACCGGTAACGGGTGTAGGTGGTGCGGCGCGCCGCCCCCCAACCGCGGGCGCGCATGGCGTCGGCGGTCTCGAGGGAATCCTCCATACCCCAGCCCATCAGGACCGAGGTGAGCCGCAGGCGCGCGCGGACGTCCTCGCTGACGCCCCCGCGGAATGCCTGCGGGGCACCCGTCGAGCCGGCGTCGGACGGCAGCGGCCCCGCGCCCGCGGCGCGCGCGTTCACCGCCTGCACGCCGGCGACCTGCCGTCCGCGGCGGGCGAAATGCGGGATGAGCCTCATCGTCATCGATATCATGAGCGCCACGACCGGGGCGGCGTTGCCGGCGAGCGCCATCACCTTGTCGAACGAAAGCATCCGGGCGGCTGCCTGGAACCACAGCGCGCTCGCCACGAACAGGGCGCCCATGGCGCATCCGTACGCGAGGCTCTCCAGGTAGACGGCCCGCACGCCGAACCGCGCGACCTCGGTGGAGCCCGCGGCGGAGAACAGCGGGTTCACCAGGGCCACGAGCAGCACGAGCGGCAGCTGCCAGCGCAGCGACGCCAGGCTCGCGCGCACCCCGCGGGCGCAGCACCCGTAGGCGAGGGCCCCCAGAAGCGAGATGGCAATGAGCGCCGGCTGCATGGAACCCATGGTGAGCGCGAGCGTGAACACCAGGTAGCATGCGGGGACGACGGGGTGGGCGGACGAGAACGCCGTGTGGACGGACCTGGTCACGGCAGGCTCACCGCCCGGCGGCGCCGCAGCGCGCTCGCACTCCCCATACCGGCGCCTCCCTCATCGCATCGCCCGTCGAACGCGACCATTGTAGCCATCGCGCGCGGGCGGCGCGGGCGCATGGGGGCATCCCCGCCAACCGACCACAACGGTGCCGTGTTCGAGGACGAAGCCGCTTCGCGGCGCGGGATGGAGCGGCCCCGGGCGTCGCGAATCGATCGGGGCCCGGCCGCCGCGGCCAACCCCCCCGGGGGCAGCAGCCCTCGAACGGCGGAAACGACCCCTCCCCGGACGCGGGATCCGGCCCTCCTGCGGCGCGACGTGGTTTGTATCTGTTGAAGACCGTGCGCCGTGCATGCTGCGCTATCATCGAAGCACGTGCGTCCGGGCATCGCTGCGGGCGCCGCGCGCAAACAGGCAAACCGAGGGGATTCCGATGGACGTCACCGCAATCATCATGGCCGCCGGCGAGGGCACGCGCATGAAATCCAACCACGCGAAGGTCTCGCACAAGATCTTGGGCAAGCCGATGATCTGCTGGGTCGTCGACGCCGCGCTCTCCGCGGGATGCTCCCGCGTCGTCGTGGTCGTCGGCAGCCATGCCGACGAGGTCCGCGCGCTGCTCTCCGGGTCCTACCCCGCCGACGCCCCCATCGAGTGCGTCGAGCAGGCCGAGCGCCTGGGCACCGGCCACGCCGTCCGCGTGGCGCTCGAGGCCACCGGCATCGATGCGGGCCCGGTCGTCGTCCTGAACGGGGACCTCCCGCTCATCCAGGCGCAGACCGTGCGCTCGTTCGCCCGGACCGTCTCCGCCGACGAGGCCGCGGCGGCGGTACTCACCATGACCCCGCCCGACCCGTTCGGCTACGGCCGCATCGAGCTCGACGCCGACGGCGCCGTCGCCCGCATCGTGGAGCAGAAGGACTGCACGCCCGAGCAGGCGGCGACCCTCACCGAGTGCAACGCGGGCTGCTACGCATTCGACGGCGCCCAGCTCGCCGCCCACATCGGCGAGATCGGCTGCGACAACGCGCAGGGGGAGTACTACCTGCCCGACATGCTCGAGATCCTGCGCCGCGCCGGCGAGGCCGTGACCATCTACCACTGCGACGACTACCGCGACGGCCTGGGCGTGAACAGCCGGGCCCAGCTCGCCGAGCTCACCGCCGTCGCGCGCGACCGCGTGAACGCCCGCCTCATGGCCGAGGGCGTCACCTTCATCGACCCCGCGCAGGCCTGGATCGGCCCGGATGCCAAGGTCGGCCGCGACACCGTGGTGTGGCCCCAGACCCACCTCATCGGCGCATGCGAAGTCGGCGAGGACTGCCAGCTCGGCCCCAACACGCGCCTCACGGACACCCGCGTGGGCGACCGCTGCTCGCTCGACGAGACCGTCGCCATCGAGGCCGTGGTCGAGGACGACGTCACCTGCGGCCCCCGCGCCTACCTCCGCCCCGGGACCCATCTGCTCGACCGCGCCCATGTCGGCACGCACGTCGAGATCAAGAAATCCACCATCGGCGAGGGCTCCAAGGTCCCGCACCTGTCCTATATCGGCGATACCACCATGGGCGCCGACGTCAACGTGGGCGCCGGTTCCATCACCTGCAACTACGACGGCAAGAACAAGCACGCCACCGTCATCGGCGACCGCACCTTCATCGGGTCGGACACGATGATGGTCGCGCCCGTGCACATCGGCTCCGACGCCATCACCGGCGCCGGCGGCACCATCACCAAGGATGTCCCTGACGGCGCGCTCGCCATCGAGCGCACCGAGCAGCGCATCGTCGAAGGTTACACCGAGCGCCGTCGCGCCCGGCTGTAGCATGGTCGGCTTCGAGGCAAGGCAGTCCATCAGACTAAGGAGTAAGGGCAGATGCCAGCACAGGACCAAAAAATGACCCAGCAGATGTACAAGACGCTGCGCCTGTATTCGGGCTCATGCAACCGGCCGCTCGCGCAGAAGGTCGCCGACATCTTGGGTGTCGAGCTCTCGGGCCTTGCCCTCGAGAAATTCGCCAACGGCGAGATCTACGCCCGGTTCGATGAGTCCGTCCGCGGAGCAGACGTCTTCCTGGTCCAGTCCATCGCCGGACCCAACGTCAACGACATGCTGATGGAGCTGCTTGTGGCGACCGACGCCGCCAAGCGCGCCTCCGCCCGCACCATCACCGCCGTCATCACCCACTACGCCTACGCCCGTCAGGACCGCAAGGCCGCGCCGCGCGAGCCGATCACCGCGCGCCTCGTCGCCAACCTGCTCGAGCGCGCCGGCGTCGACCGCATCATCACGCTCGACCTGCACCAGGGCCAGATCCAGGGCTTCTTCGACATCCCGGTGAACCATCTGTCCGCCCTGCCGCTGTTCGGCGACTACTACAACGCGATGAACCTCGACACCGAGAACCTCGTGGTCGTCTCCCCCGACGTGGGGCGCGCCAAGGCCGCCAAGAAGCTGTCCGACATGCTCGGCTGCGACCTCGCCATCGCCCACAAGGGCCGCCCGCGCCACAACGCCGCCGAGGTCATGGGCATCATCGGCGACATCAAGGGCAAGACCTGCATCATCAACGACGACATGATCGACACCGCGGGCACCCTGTGCGCCAACGTGCGCGAGCTCAAGAACCTGGGCGCCGGCGACATCTACGTGTGCGCCACGCACGGCATCTTCTCCGGCCCGGCCATCGAGCGCCTGAACGACGCCCCCATCATGGAGTGCGTGGTCACCGATTCCATCCCGGTCGAGGTGGGCGGCAAGATCAAGACCATCACGGTGGCGGACGAGTTCGCGAGCGCCATCGACGCGGTCTACGTCGAGCAGTCCGTGTCCAAGCTCGTCGGCGGCGACTTCGCGCTGTAACGGGGAACGCGACGACATCGCCCTTGCGAACCGCAGGGCCCGCGCCACACGGTGCGGGCCCTTTTGCGTAGCAGGCGCCGTGCCGGCTGCGTCTCGGCGGGCGCCTCGTACCGGCGGCGGCCGGCGCTTGAGACTACAGCGCGGGTACCGCCGACCGATCCGGCCCGGCCCCGCATCCCGGCAGTTTTTGCGAAGCATTTGACAGCCCGCGCGGGCGAACTCACCATGCTGCAGGAACACAGATGAAAGGAGCCGCATGGCAGCAGCGCAACCCGGCAAGATCCGCATGGTGGCGGGGCTCGGCAACCCCGGCGAGGAGTACGCGCGCACCCGGCACAACGCCGGCTTCTGCGCGGTCGACGAGCTCGCCCGCCAGGCGAACGTCACCTATTGGAAGAACCAGTCCGGCGCAGAGGTGGCGTCCATCCAGGTGAACGACTCGGACGCCGAGGGCGGCAAGCGCGAGGTGCTGCTCGTCAAGCCGCAGTCGTACATGAATACGAGCGGCGGCCCCATCTCCAAGCTGTGCGCCGCCCACAAGATCCGCCCCGAGGAGCTGCTCGTCATCCACGACGAGCTCGATATCCCCGCGGGTGATGTGCGCGTGAAGGTCGGAGGCGGCCACGCCGGCCACAACGGCCTGCGCTCGATCATCGACAAGCTGGGCAGCCGGGATTTCAGCCGCATCCGCGTAGGCATCGGCGATCCTCCGGGACGCATGGCCGTGGCGGACTTCGTCCTGAAGCAGCTGCGTGCCCGTGAGGCCGAGGAGTTCGACGACGCCGCCTTCCGCGCAGCCGAGGCGGCCGCGCTCGCCCTCACGCGCGGCGTCATCTTCGCCCGCGACCATGTGAACGGGTCGGCGGGCAGCAACGGCAAGCACTGAGCGACGGCCCTCCGGAATATCGCGGTATCTCGAACAACGTTGCAGCGCGTGCCCGTCGGCACGCGCTTTTCCTTTGGGGGCCCGCGCTCATGCGGCGATACCCTCTCACGGGACGCCCGAGCGGCGATGTGCCTGCACGGCCGCGCGCCCGCACGGCGCCATGTCTGCACGGACGCGTGCCCGCACGGCGCCATATCCGCACGGCCGCGCCTCCACAAGCCCGAAAGCATGTCGTACCTGACACGAAGCGCCCTGAGAGAGGGTCCTCATGTCAGGTGCGACATGCTTTGACGGAGCGCACCCGGGAACACCGCCGAGGCACCGCCCACGAGCCAGACAGCATCCCATCGCGAGGCGGACCGGCTCTTCTCGCAGGTCGGGCGACCAGCCGCGCAGGGAGGATGCACGGGTGGCAGAAGAACCCCATCGGTCTCATAGGCTGGTAAAGAATTTTACTGTATAGTTAAATCGAGACTTCCCGAGTAGCCCAAAAATGTTGCAAGGCGTGTACTTGCACTTTTGTTCGGGCGATACCCGCCGCCCACTCGGAAGACCCCTAATCAACCACACAGTAAACTTTTTTACCACTCCTGGGCCGTCGTCCGAGACGCCTCCGCCCGGCGATTCCGTCTCAGAAGCCCATATGTCCGCCCCGCTTCAACTGATTTGGCAACGAGCCTTCCATCGGCCGCGTGCTACGAGCAAGCTGATGGAGCTCTGCGTCAGCGAGTTCGGCTAGAAACGAGGTAGGACCGTTTTCAGACGTCTCCACCTCGTTTGCAGCATAACGCATGCCGTGAACGGCGCTTTTTCTTCCGTAAACGCAATTCATCACGCTGTACTACAGACAAAATCGGAAGGCAGCTTGACTATTGGTGCATGCCGCGGTCCAGACTAACGCAACACGATGCCAAAACCATGTTGGGAGGCTGCAATGCACGCTATGACACGTCGCGAAGTTCTATCGCTTGCCACAACCTCATTTCTCGGACTGTCGCTTTTCCCTTCAATGATTTTCGCCGAAGAGTCTCTGCCCGTCGGTATATCCGCTGAAGCCACCATCTATATCGATGAGGTCAATAGCAGCGGAAGCACATGGGCAACATATCAGCTTGATTCGAACGGAGAACTGGAAGAGGTCTGCCGTATGGAGCGACTGGATTCCACGACGATCAACGATATACCTTCTATGAGAAGCGGTGCGTTGGCTGTATCAATCGCCGTGTATGTTGGAAAGGCAATCGTTGGATATGTTGTCGCTTCCGTCATCGATGGGATTGTTATCTCCGCAACAGGGCAGTCCGGAGCAACTTGGGCTTCCATTGCAATAAAGCGACTCGTCGGAAATCCTGTGCCCTCGAGCAAGGCAGTCTACTTGAGCTGCAGCGTCTATCCACCTCATTCGATGGAATGCATCCGCTGCATCAATGCGTAAACCCATCCGATAGCCAACACATTCAGCATCTCCCCACCGCTCGGCAACGAACGCTCGCCTCATGCGTTCCCTTATTCGAAGGAGCCCGCTCATGCCGAATCGATACAAAGTTCTCGCAGCATGCATCGGCATTATCTTGGGAATTGGCTGTTTTGCCGCAAGTATCGTGCATCGCCCGGGAACTCGCCTTTCCTTGTCCACTATTGAGGCGCTTGACGAGAGAATGGAGAGCAATCAGGCATTCTGGATTCAACTCACAAAGGAGGGGTGCATCTACTGCGAGGCCCTCCGGACCGTCGAAGATCAATTCTTGAGTGATCACAATATGACCTTGTTTGAATACGAGGCAAGTTCTGCGCCGACCGACAAAGAGCGCACCTACTTCGACGACCGATTTCCCCCGTTTCGCTATTTCCCGGCACTTTTCTATGTGGAAAATGGTGAGGTGATCGATGCCATGCAGCTAAGCGATCCGACGGAATTCGAATCTGAAATGACTTCTTGGCTATCTGAAAGGAGTCTGCTATGAAGCCCTCAACCACTCTTGGTTATCTGAAAGGAGCCCGCTATGAAGCCCTCAACCGCTGACCGACTCAGAAAGGCGGCCCTCTACCTTCTTCCCTTTGCCATCGGATTCGCGCTCTACTATTTTCTCAACTACCTGATTCCATCGTTGCCGTAAACGCTTCCCCAGAAAGGCGGGACGCCATGGTGCGGGATCCATCGGTATCCACCCCCGATCAGCGACCCGAGCGCCACCATGGCCTGAGCATCGACGACATGTCCTCTTCTACCGCAGCCCTGCTTCGCGACCGCAACCTCAGCGATCAGGAGACAAAGGTGGCGTTTGCCCTGTACGGGGACTACTCTACAGCTCGAATGGCGCAGGCTCTCGGAATATCCCGCTCCACCGCTGGAACCTACTGTTCGAGGCTCTATGCAAAACTAGGCGTTGCGAACCGTTCAGAAGCAAGATCGGCGCTTGTCCGAATCCTCGGTCCGACAGAAGACTACCTCCGGAAGGATGAGGGCAGGCGCCGATGGGTACCGCGATCCACGCTGACGGCATCCGTCAGTTTTGGCATCACGGTCAGCGGGATCGGCGTCCTCATCGCTTCGCTGTGCACCCGTCCATCATTTCCCTCGGCGTGGGCCATCTCCCGCATAGAATCCATGCCACCTCCATGCTTGATACTCCTTGGCTTGGCATGCATCGCGTTTGCACGCACCCCCAGACACCGCAGGACATCCTGGCAGTACGAGGCATGCTCGGCATGTTCAGGGCTCGCCCTGCTCATTCTCGTCCAAGACCTGTTCTCACCAATCCGAAGGACAATCTGCGGGCGCCTCGTTGAGGGGGGTTTCGGCTTCGCTGTTTATACAGCTCTCGTTGCAGCGCTGATCGTATACGCCGTGGTGCACTTTTCGACCATATCGGCGAACATCCATCTCGGGCTGTCTGCACTGGCATGCCTTGCAGTGGCCGCCCCGATCATTGTCATTCTGGAACTCGGCGTGCCGAATAGGGTTGCCGCCCTTCTTTTCATGTCGGCAACGGTTCTTTCGGGTCAAGCCTCCCTACGAACGGGGCCTGTCGTCCTCCAGCCCGACAATCGTCCGGCACGCCGCCGGAATCGCTTACCGAAGGCCCAAAAAGCGCTTATCGGCCTGTTCGGTTTCCTTTTCGCGCATATCGTTTCCACCGACGGACACCGTGCTATCGAAGTGATAAGCGGCTGGCATCTGCTGTCCTTCGCCTGCGTCGCGGTTCTAGTCGCCCTGTGCGCCCTATTGCAGCACGCCTATCGCCGCGGCGCAATCGGGCTGGACGCCCTTCTATCCGAGATCGTCGGATGGGTGTTGATGGGGTTCGGTACTTCATCTGCGCTGGCGCATGTGCCGCAGATGCAGGACGCCCTTTCCAAACCCTCACTCGCCCAAATGTTTGCCGTTTTGCTGCTGTTGACCGCCGCCGGTATCGCGACCGATCTCCTCATCAGATATATCGGGCGCAAGCGATACGACGCACTCGATGAGGAGGACCGGCTTATGACAGCGCTCGCCTGGCATGCGGTTCAACTTACCCAGAGTGAATACCGTGTGCTCGCGCGCGTTCTCCATGGTGACAGCATCGAGGAGGCGGCAGCCCGTCTATGCGTCACCAAGGCAACGGTCAATACGCATCTGGCCCATTTATATCGAAAACTGGGCGTTCACTCCCTCCCCGAGCTTAGAAGCAAGATGGAGGACATGGAAGCGTCGTGCGCCCGCAGGGCGGTCTTCGCTCTTCGCAAGGTTGAGGACGGCGGCCCTCACAAGAGAGCGCGCTGAGCGAGCTCCCGTCCAGGCAGAGTCCGCACCGACCCGCAGCGCGCCCGGCGTCCCGAGACCCCGCACGCAGCCCCTTGCCGATGAAGCGCCGACGCGGCCGACTTCCCCCGTTCGGAGCACCTGCCACCTACATCGCGGGGTATACTTGACCTGTATGCGCCGCCCGCTTGGGCGGACGCGTGCAGGGTTGCACGCGGGATGCGCGCCCGCGCCGGGCTCTCCGCATCCCCGCAGATAAGAGAGGGGTTTTATGTACAAGATCCTGAAGAAGACGCAATTCTCGGAGAAGGTCTTCGAGTTCCGCGTCCACGCCCCGAGGATGGCCAAGAAGGCGCACGCCGGCCAGTTCCTCATGGTGCGCATCGACGAGACCGGCGAGCGCGTCCCGTTCACCTTCGCCAACTGGAACCCGGAGGAGGGCTGGATCGAGTTCATCTTCATGGTCGTCGGCAAGACCACCGAGTGCCTGTCCAAGCTCGAGGAGGGCGACGAGATCCGCGACATCACCGGACCGCTCGGCTGCCCCACCGAGGTCGAGGGCGAGCGCGTCGCCGTCATCGGCGGCGGCGTCGGCCTGGCCATCGCCTACCCCGTCGCCCGCACCCTGTGCGAGCAGGGCAAGAAAGTCTCCGTCATCATGGGCGCGCGCACCAAGGACCTGCTGATCCTGTTCGAGCAGTTCGCCGCGCTGCCGCTGGAGAACCTGTTCATCACCACCGACGACGGCTCCATGGGCGAGAAGGGCATCGTGACCCTGCCGCTGCGCCGCCTGTGCGAGTCCGATGCGATCGATTCCTGCTTCTGCGTCGGCCCCGTCCCCATGATGAAGTTCTCGACCCTCACCTGCCGCGAGTTCAAGATCCCCATCATCGCCAGCCTCAACCCCATCATGGTCGACGGCACCGGCATGTGCGGGTGCTGCCGCGTCGAGGTGGGCGGCGAGACCAAGTTCGCCTGCGTCGACGGCCCCGACTTCGACGCCAACCTGGTCGACTGGGATGACCTCGCCCACCGTCAGGCCAGCTACCGCGCCGAGGAGGCCGCTTCCATCAAGCATTACGAGGAGGACTGCGCATGCCAGAAGTAAAGTACCGCCCCAACATCGGCGCGCCCCGCACCCCCGCCAACGAGGAGCCCGCCGCCGAGCGCGCGCGCGATTTCCGCCCGGTCGACACGGGTTACACCAAGGCCGACGCCATCGCCGAGGCCAACCGCTGCCTCGACTGCAAGAAGCCCCTGTGCATGGAGGGCTGCCCGGTCGGCGTCCATATCCCGCAGTTCATCGAAAAGATCCGCGAGGAGGACTGGGCCGGCGCGCTTTCCACCATCAAGGCGGACAACCTGCTGCCCTCCGTCTGCGGCCGCGTGTGCCCGCAGGAGAACCAGTGCGAGGGCAAGTGCATCCTCGGCAAGAAGGGCGACCCCGTCGCCATCGGTCAGCTGGAGCGCATGCTCGGCGACATGGCAGACGAGGTGGGCGAGGCTCCCGAGTGCAAGCCGTCCAACGGCCACAAGGTCGCCATCGTGGGCTCCGGCCCCTCCGGCATCGCGTGCGCCGGCGAGCTGGCCCGCGAGGGCTTCGACGTCACCGTCTTTGAGGCCTTCTTCACCGGCGGCGGCGTGCTGACCTACGGCATCCCCGAGTTCCGTCTGCCAAAGGCCATTGTCAAGCGCGAGATCGAGGGCCTGGAGCAGCTGGGCGTCCACTTCGAGTACAACTCCGTCGCCGGCCGCCTGTTCGATGCCGAGGAGCTGTTCAACGAGGAGGGCTTCGACGCCCTGTACCTCGCCGTGGGCGCCGGCCTTCCGCGCTTCCTCCACGTCAAGGGCGAGAACCTGCCCGGCGTGTACTGCGCCAACGAGTACCTCACCCGCACGAACCTCATGAAGGCCTACGAGTTCCCCGAGTACGACACGCCGATCCGCCACGGCAAGAACGTCGTGGTGTTCGGCGGCGGCAACGTGGCCATGGATGCCGCGCGCACCGCGCTGCGCCTGGGCGCCGAGCACGTGACGCTGGCCTACCGCCGCACCGAGGCCGAGATGCCCGCCCGTCGCGCGGAGATCCACCACGCCAAGGAGGAGGGCGTCGAGATCCTCGAGCTCTGCAACCCGCTGCGCTTCCTGCCCGGCCCGGACGGCTTCGTGTCGACCATCGAGCTGCAGCGCATGGAGCTCGGCGAGCCCGACTCGTCGGGCCGTCGTCGCCCCATCCCGGTCCAGGACTCCGAGTTCGCCATCCCCTGCGACGTCGCCATCACGGCCATCGGCACCCGCGCGAACCCGTTCGCCAAGCTCTGCGCCGACGTCGAGCTCAACCGCTGGGGTCTCATCGAGGCCGATGAGGACGGCCGCACCTCCAACCCGCGCGTCTGGGCCGGCGGCGACATCGTCACCGGTGCCGCGACGGTCATCCTGGCCATGGGCGCCGGCAAGAAGGCCGCCGCGTCCATCAAGAAGACGATCCTGGGCGAGGAGTAGGACCGCTCGGGACCATAGGGCAAAAACCGCACAGGCGCCCGCCGGCACGCGACTGGCGGGCGCTTTTTTGTCGGGCATGGGGACCGTTGCCGCCAAAAGGGGGACGGGCCCGGATGGCAGAAGCCGTCGGGCCGGCCCCCGCCGTCGACCGGCATGGAAAGCGCCCGCCGGCGGGAAAGCCGGCGGGCGCAGGGAATCACGGCAGCGGGGCCGCCCTATCCGTCGTGCAGGCTAGGCCTCGATGGAGACCTCGACCTCCTGCACGGGGACGTCGTAGAACGGGTCCTCGCGGCGGCCGAGGAAGTCGCGCGCCTGGTCGGGGAACAGCGCGTAGTCGAGCACGTCCTCCTCGCTCTTGGCGTACTGCTTGATCTCCTCGCGGATGGCGGGCAGCGCCGGCTCGATGAGGTCGGCCGGACGGCAGGTGATGGGCTCGTCGTCACCGATGATCATCTTCTGGACCTCCGGGTCGATCGGCGCGGGGGACTTGCCGTACTGACCGTGGACGTAGTCCTTGATCTCCTTGGGAACGACCTTGTAGCGCTCGCCGGTCACGACGTTCATCATGGCCTGGGAACCGACCATCTGGGACAGCGGGGTCACCAGCGGCGGATAGCCCAGGTCGGCGCGGACGCGCGGCACCTCGGCGAGCACCTCGTTGTACTTGTCGGACACGCCGAGGTCCTTGAGGTTGGAGATGAGGTTCGACAGCATGCCGCCGGGGACCTTGTACAGCAGGGCCTTGGGCTCGACCTCCATGACCTTGGGGTTGAGCGTGCCGTTCTCCTTGAACTTCGTGCGCACCGGCGCGAAGTGCTGCGCGATCTCCTCGAGCTTGTCCATCTTCAGGCCGGTGGAGTAGCCCATGCCCTCGAGCGCGATGGCCATGGACTCGGTGCACGGCTGGGAGGTGCCGCCGGCGAAGGCGGAGATGGCGGTGTCGATGATGTCGGCGCCGGCCTTCACGGAGTTCAGCAGCGTCATCTCGGCGATGCCCGCGGTGCAGTGCGTGTGCACCTCGAGCGGCAGGTCGACGGCGGCCTTGATCTCGCCCACGAGCTCGGTGGCGACACCGGGCTCGAGCACGCCGGCCATGTCCTTGATGCAGATGGTGTCGGCGCCGGCCTTGGCCATCTCCTTGGCGAGGTTCACGAAGTACGGGACCGTGTGCACGTCGCTCGTGGTGTAGCAGATGGCGGCCTGGACCTCGCCGCCGGCCTCCTTGGCCGCGCGGATGGAGGTCTGCAGGTTGCGGACGTCGTTCAGGGCGTCGAAGATGCGGATGACATCGATGCCGTTCTCCACGGACTTCCTGACCATGGACTCGACGATGTCGTCGGCGTAGTTGCGGTACCCCAGCAGGTTCTGGCCGCGCAGGAGCATCTGCAGCTTCGTGTTCTTCACATGGGCGCGGAAGGTGCGCAGGCGCTCCCAGGGGTCCTCGTTCAGGTAGCGCAGGCACGAGTCGAACGTGGCGCCGCCCCAGACCTCCATGGAGTAGTAGCCCGCCTGATCCATCGTCTCCAGGATCGGCAGCATGTCCTCGATGGGCATGCGCGTGGCGATCTGGCTCTGCTGACCGTCGCGCAGGGCGGTCTCGGTGAACTTGATCTGCTTGCTCATGGTTTAGATATGACCTCCTTGCTGAATGATTTCGGCAATCTTCTCCTGCATCTCATATACGGTGTGCGCGCGCGAGCGGGCGCATGCCTTCGCCTCGCCGTCGCAGATCAGGCACCTGCGCGGCGGCAGGCCCAGCTCGGTCCGGGAGACCGAACGGGGCACCGCGTCCCCTCGTCCGAGCACATCGAGGTCCGCCAGCCTTCCCAGCGGATGGTCCTGCTCGATACCCGTCATCCTGCGCTTGAGCTCCTCGGGGGCAAGCCCCACGAGCTCCATGAGCTCCGGGCCCGCAGGTCCCCCCAAGCGCGTCCGCCGGCGCACCGGCACGTCGGCCAGGGCCGCATCCGCCGCCGCCATGAGCTCGTCGAAGACGCGCTCGAGCACCGCGGAGGTCTTGTGCGGACCGGGGATGGACAGGGTCGCGGACAGCAGGCTCTCGCCCTCGTCCGCCTCCGCGAGCAGGCGCCGCTGGCAGGCGGCGCGGCGCTCGCGGGCATCGAGCATGGCGGGGAGCTCCACGGACGGCCCGTCGAACACGTCGGCGAACGACGGGACACGGCCCCGGGGCCCGACGGCCCCCGCCCGCGACCCATCGCCCGCGACGGCGCCCGTGCGGTTCTCGGTTGCCTCCATGCGGCTCCCCTCCTTTCGATATCCCCGCGGGGCGGCCCGGAAGACCGGGCGCCCCGCGGGACGTGCGCTCGAACTACTTGCAGTTGCGCACCGCGTCGATCAGCGTGCCGTCGCGGTACTCGATGAGGGCGACGGTCTTGTCGCCGAACTCGATCGGCTTCGGCTCGCCCACGATGGCGTAGGCGCGGTCGCGCAGCTCCTCGATGGTGAACTGCGGGACCTTGAGGTCCTCGAAGGCCTCGATCAGGTCGGTGCGCGCCGGGTTCACGGCGATGCCGACCTCGGTCACAAGCACGTCGATGCTCGAGCCCGGCGTGACGACCGTGGTGACCTTGTCGACGACGGTCGGGATGCGGCCGCGGATGAGCGGCGCGCAGATGATGGCCATCTTGGAGCCGGCGGCGGCGTCGCAGTGGCCGCCGGAGGCGCCGCGGATCACGCCGTCGGAACCGGTGATGACGTTGACGTTGAAGTCGGTGTCGATCTCCAGCGCGGACAGGATGACCATGTCCAGGCGGTTGACCATGGCGCCCTTGGAGAGCGGCGAGGCGTACATGGACGCGTCGATCTCCAGATGGGTGGCGTTGCGGGCCAGCGACGCGCCGGAGGGCGTGTCGAAGTCCTGCACGTCGGTGATGGCACCGACCAGGCCCTCGTCGAGCAGCTCGACCATGGAGTTGGTGATGCCGCCGAGCGCGAAGGAGGCCTTGACGTCGTTGTCGATCATGCCCTGGCGCAGGAAGCGCGTCACCGCGAGGGAGGCGCCGCCGGTGCCGGTCTGGAAGGAGAAGCCCGGCTTGAAGTACGGGGACGCCATCATGACGTCGGCCGCGTACTCGGCGATGATGAGCTCCTTGGGGTTCTTGGTGAAGCGCGTGGCGCCCTTGGCGATGCCCTTGGGGTCGCCGATGGCGTCGACCTTCACCACGTAGTCGACCTGCGACTGCGGGATGGAGATCTTGGTGTTGATGTAGGGCACCAGGTTGTCGGTGACGAGGACCACCTGGTCGGCGTACTGGGCGTCCATGAGCGCGTAGCCGAGCGAGCCGCACGCGGAGGGACCCTCGAAGCCGTTGGCGTTGCCGTACTCGTCGCAGCAGGGGGCACCCAGGAAGGCGACGTCGATGTGGATGTCGCCGCGCTCGATGGCGCGGGCGCGGCCGCCGTGGCTGCGGATGATGACCGGCTCGTCCATGATGCCGGCGGAGATGGCGGCGCCCAGCTTGTCGCGCAGGCCGGAGGAGGTGATGTGGGTCACCACGCCGTTCTTGATGTGCTCGATCAGCGGCTCGTGCACGTTGGCGATGGAGCTCGGGGCGATCGAGATGTCCTTGATGCCCATGCGGGCGATCTCATCGAGCACCATGTTCATCACGTAGTCGCCCTCACGGAAGTGATGGTGGAACGAGATGGTCATGCCGTCGGTGATGCCCGTCTTGACGATGGCGTCGTGGATGGAGTCGAGGAGCTTGGACTCGCCCGGGGTGCGCGGGTGTACGGTGTGCACGGCGGCGGCGTAGGGCTTGACGTTCTCGAACTCCGAGCCGAAGGTGCCGAACTGCTCGGCGTACGCGTCGGGAATCTCCCGACCGACCTTGTTGAGAGCCATTAGAGATCCTCCTCCCCGATGAGACCGGAAGCCTTAGCCAGCATGATCGTGCGCTCGGCGCGCGTGATGATGGGCTTGTCGACCATCTTGCCGCGGACGGTGATGACGCCGAGGCCCTTCTCCTCCGCCTCGCGGGCGGCCCAGACGATCTCCTTGGCCTTCTGGATCTCCTTCTCCGTGGGCGCGTAGACGTCGTTGACCACGGGGATCTGGCGCGGGTTGATGACGGACTTGCCGTCGAAGCCGAGGGTCTTGATGTGCTCGACCTCGGCGCGGAAGCCGTCCATGTTGTCGACGTCGGAGTAGACCGTGTCGACGGCGGCGATGCCGGTGGCGCGCGCCGCGTGCAGGATCATCTCGCGCGCGAAATACAGCTGCATGTTGTCGCCGTAGGCGCGCTGGGTCTTGAGGTTGGTGACGTAGTCCTCGGCACCCAGGGCGATGCCGCAGACGCGCGGGGAGGCCTGGGCGATGGACAGCGCGTTCAGGACGCCCTCGGCGCTCTCGATGGCGGCGAAGATGCCCGTGGAGCCGACCTCGCGGCCGCAGGCGCGCTCGACCTCGGTGATGACCTCGTCCGCATCGATGACGTCCTGGGCGCACTCGGTCTTGGGAAGGCGGATCACGTCGACGCCGGTGCGGACGACCGCGTCGATGTCGAGCTTACCGACCGTGTTCAGGTCGTTGATGCGCACGATGGTCTCGGTATCGCCGTAATCGAAGGTCTTGAGCGCGAAGTGCACCAGCGCGCGGGCGGTGTCCTTCTCGGCGAGGGAGACGGCGTCCTCGAGGTCGAACATGAGCGAGTCCGCGCCGTACAGACCGGCGTCGCGGAGCATTGCCGGGTTGGCACCCGGCATGAACATCATGGTTCTCCTTAGGCGTTCCATGCGTCGATCTCCTTCCAGTCGTACTCGCCGGCAGTGCCCGCGGCGCGGTAGGCGGCCGCGATGGTGCGGGCCTGGACGGTGCAGTCCAGGGCGCCCTTGTCGACGGCGGTCACCTTGACGCCCGTGACCCCGAGGTTCTTCAGGGTCTCGGCGATGACCGAGCGGATCTGGTCGCCGAAGGCCTTCTCGACGCTGCTGTCGAGGGTGATCTCGACGGCATCGCCGCCGACCGGATCGATGGTGACCATGATGTCACTCGATTCCGTGGTCCCCGCAACAGCCTGTTGCTTCAGTTCCATGTTTGGATCACTCCAATCCCGGGCGCAGGTCGTGCGCCCCATGAACCTTCTCCTTCAAATACACCGAGGGCGCACGCCCCTCTCGATGCGCGTGCGGCTCGTTGAGCATCGACCGCCTGCACCGCATCCACCCGGTCGCGCCGCCTCGTCGGCGGGACGTCCGGATCGGTCACCCGAAGTCGGAAGCAGCCCCCTCCCCGCAGCGCGGCTGCACCCGGCCGCAGGGAAGGTCGTTGCCGGCACAGCGCGCCCGTACGGGTGCGCGCATGCCACAAAGGAGATGGCGGCAGGGCCGCCGCGCACGGACGGGGGCGCGCCCGTCCGTGCGAATCGATGGCGAATAGGGTCACGTAGCGCTTACTGGGCGTCCTTGTCCGCGGGGAACAGGCGCATGAGCGCCATGGACACCAGGTAGATGATGATCATGACGACGAAGATGCCGCCCCAGCCGAGGGCCAGGATCAGCAGCGACTCCGAAAGGATCGCGGTAGACATACGCTGCATCCTCCTTTCTTACATGAGGCCGGGGACGATGCCGAGGATCAGGCCGCCCGCGACGACGGACGCGATCTGGCCTGCGACGTTGGAGCCGGCGGCCTGCATGAGGATGAAGTTGCCGGGATCCTCCTCGGTGGCGAGCTTCTGGATGACGCGGGAGCTCATGGGGAACGCCGAGATGCCCGAGGCGCCGATCATGGGGTTGATCTTCTCCTTGCGGAACAGGTTCAGGACCTTGGCGAACATGACGCCGCCGACGGTGTCCATCACGAAGCCCACGAGGCCGAGGCCCATGACGATGAGGGTGTCGACCTGCAGGAACTCACCGGCCTGCATGCGCACCGAGACGCACAGGCCGAGCAGGATGGAGATCAGGTTGACGAGCTCGTTCTGGGCGGACATGGCCAGGTTGTCGAGCACGCCGCACTCGCGCAGCAGGTTGCCGAACATCAGGAAGCCGACGAGCGGCAGGGAGGCCGGGGCGATGAGGCCGGCGACGACGCAGATGACGATCGGGAAGATGATCTTGGCCGTCTGGGACACCGAGCCGGGCTTGTACTGCATGCGGATCATGCGCTCTTTCTTGGTGGTCACGGCCTTGATGGCGATCGGCTGGATGATGGGCACGAGCGCCATGTAGGAGTAGGCCGCCACCATGATGGCGCCGAGGTACTTGGAGTTGAGCGAGTTCG
Organism: Candidatus Collinsella stercoripullorum; assembly: GCF_027669965.1. NCBI lineage: Bacteria > Bacillati > Actinomycetota > Coriobacteriia > Coriobacteriales > Coriobacteriaceae > Collinsella > Candidatus Collinsella stercoripullorum. The sequence continues at coordinate 26,197 of NZ_JAQECM010000028.1, forward strand.
CCACGAAGATCGAGGTCGGGCCGTCGGCGGCGGCGATGATGCCGGTGGAGGCGGCGTCGGCCAGGTTGAAGCCGAGCAGGCCGGCCACGATGATGACGAAGAAGATGCCGAACTGCGCCGCGGCGCCGAACAGCAGCAGGAACGGGTTCGCCAGCAGCGGGCCGAAGTCGATCATCGCGCCGATGCCGATGAACAGCAGCAGCGGGAAGAGCTCGGTGTCGATGCCCATGTCGAACAGGATCTGGAACGGGCCGGGCTCCCCGCCGGTCAGCAGCACGCCGGAATCGGGGATGTTCACGAGAATGGTGCCGAGGCCCATGGGCACCAGCAGGGTGGGCTCGTAGCCCTTCTTGATACCCAGGTACATGAGCACGACGCCCACGAGCATCATGACGATGCGACCGGGCTCGGCACCGAGGCCGATCACGCCGGCGGTCAGGACGTCAGCCGCTTGAGTCAGTACATCCAATGGTCAATCCTCTCCTATGGATACAACGGACGCGCGCCGCGCAGGGCGCGCTATGCCGATCGGGGCGGCGCGTCCCATGCGGACCCGCCGCCCCGCTTGGCGCGAAGCTAGGCGATGCTGAAGAGCTCGTCGCCGGGGTTCACCATGTCGCCCTTGGACACGGCGATGGAGGCGATGGTGCCGTCGGACTCGGCGATGATCTGGTTCTCCATCTTCATGGCCTCGAGCACCATGACCGGGTCGCCGGAGGAGACCTTGTCGCCGACCTTCACCTGGACGTCGACGATCTTGCCGGGCATGGGGGCCGTCTGCACGCTGGCGCCGGCGGGCGCGGGCGCGGCCGGGGCCGGAGCGGGCGCAGGCTCGGCGGCGGGAGCCGGAGCGGGGGCCGCGGCG
>NZ_JAQECM010000029.1:0-20433 GCF_027669965.1 Candidatus Collinsella stercoripullorum
GCCGCCGCCCGGAACCTATCGGCGCCCGCCGGCGGCGGACCCCACGCCCTCGCCCAGGCGCTCGGCCACGGCGGCGACCGCGTCGTCGGTCACGGCGCCGCACGAGCCGCAGCCGGCGGCCCCGTCGAGCGGGTTGCGCGCGTCCGCGTCCTCGGCGTGGTGCGGGCGGAACTTGGAGTCGACCGCGTCCATCTCGAGCGGCTTGATGCGCTCGAGCGTGAAGCCCTTGCCGGCGCGCATGTTCTCCTTCGCCACCGAGATCATGAGCTTGATGCGGTTCAGCTGGTTCACCTCGGAGGCGCCCGGGTCGTAGTCCACGGCCACGATGTTGCTCTCCGGGTGGCGGCGGCGCAGCTCCTTGATGACCGACTTGCCCACCACGTGGTTGGGCAGGCAGGCGAAGGGCTGCGTGCAGATGATGTTGGGCGCGCCGTGGTCGATGAGGTCGAGCATCTCGGCCGTGAGCAGCCAGCCCTCGCCCATCGTGTTGCACAGGCTGAGCACCTGACTCGCCTTCTGCGCGAGCGCCGAGATGGGCTCGGGGCGCTCGAAGCGGCGGGACTTGGCGAGGATCTCGTCGGCGGGCCCGCGCATCCAGTCGATGAGCTTGATCAGGGCGCTCATGGCCGCGCGCTGGGCGCCGGAGCTCCCCAGCTCGCCGCGGTCGTTCTCCGCGCCGCTCATGGCGAACAGGAAGAAGTCGAGCAGGCCCGGCACGACGGCCTCGCAGCCCTCGTGCTCGATGACGTCGACCACGTGGTTGTTGGCCGTCGGGTGGAACTTGACGAGGATCTCGCCCACCACGCCGACGCGCGGCTTGGTGCCCTCGCCCACGAGCGGCATGGAGTCGAAGGCCGCCACGGACTCGCGCACGAGCTTGGTGTAGCTGCGGCGCGTGAAGGTCGGCGCGAGCTCGCGCGCCTTGGCCATGAACTTCTCGTACAGGGCGTTCGCGGCGCCGGGCTCCGCCTCGTAGGGGCGGCAGCGGTAGAGCATCTGCATCATCACGTCGCCGTAGAGCACCGCGTACACGGCCGCCTTCAGGATCTGCGGGGTGACCTTGAAGCCGGGGTTGTCCTCGTCGAGCTTCACCGCGCTGATGGAGATGACCGGGATCTCGGGGTGGCCGGCGTCCTTGAGCGCCTTGCGGATGAGCGCGATGTAGTTGGTGGCGCGGCACCCGCCGCCGGTCTGCGAGATGATGACGGCGGTCTTCGACAGGTCGTAGCGCCCGGACTCGACCGCCTCCATGATCTGGCCCGTCACGAGGATCGACGGGTAGCAGATGTCGTTGTTGACGTACTTGAGGCCCGCCTCGACGGCGCCGCGGTCGGTGGAGGGCAAAAGCTCCAGGTTGTAGCCGTTCTTGCGGAAGACCTCCTTGACCAGGTCGAAGTGGATCGGCGCCATCTGCGGGCACAGGATGGTGTAGCCCTCGCGGCGCATCTCCTCGGTGAACTTCACCTTGGGGAAGGCGGCGGACTGCGCGCGGCGCTGGGCCGACAGCGCGTACTTGTGGGTGGCGAAGACCGGGGCCTCCTCGGAGGGCGCCACCGGCGCGGCGTCACCGGGCTCGTAGTCCTCGCCCGCCGCGACGGCCGCGGCGGCGCGCTCGGCCTCCTGGTCCTTCAGGGCGGCCATGAGCGAGCGGATGCGGATGCGCGCGGCACCGAGGTTGGACACCTCGTCGATCTTGAGCACGGTGTAGATCTTGCCGGAGCCCTCCAGGATCTCCTGCACCTGGTCGGTGGTGAGGGCGTCCAGGCCGCAGCCGAAGGAGTTCAGCTGGATGAGGTCCAGGTCGTCGCGCAGGGTGACGAGCTTGGCCGCGCGGTACAGGCGGCTGTGGTACATCCACTGGTCCACGACGCGGATGGGGCGGTCGGGCTTCACGAGGTGCGCCACCGAGTCCTCGGTGAGCACCGCGAACCCGAAGCTCGTGATGAGCTCGGGCAGGGAGTGGTTGATCTCCGGGTCGTTGTGGTAGGGGCGCCCGGCGAGCACGATGCCGTGGCCGCCGTGCTCCTCGATCCAATGGACGGTCTCCTCGCCCATCGTCTGGACCTGCTCGTGGAACTCGGCGTCGACCTCGTAGGCGTAGTTCACCGCGGCGTCGATCTCGGAGCGGGTCAGGCGCGGCCCGCGCACGCGCCCGCGGCCCGCCTCGGCGTCGGCCACGCGGTCCCGGGCGAGCACCTCGTACAGCCGGCGCTTGAGCTCCACCCGGTCGTTGTAGGGGACGAAGGGGTACATGAACTCGATGTTCTTCTCGGCGAGCTCGTCGATGTTCAGGCCCAGCGCCGTGGGGTAGCTCATGACGATCGGGCAGTTGTAGCAGTTGCCCGCCGCCGGGTCCTCCTTGCGCTCCTTGCGGATGCAGGGCATCCAGATGAAGTCCGGGTCCTTCTCGATGAGGTTCATGATGTGGCCGTGCGACAGCTTGGCCGGGTAGCACACCGACTCGGACGGCATGGACTCGATGCCGGCCTCGTAGGTCTTCTTGGTCGAGTCGTCCGACAGGACCACCGAGAAGCCGAGCTTGGTGAAGAACGCGTGCCAGAACGGGTAGTCCTCGTACAGGTTGAGCGCGCGCGGGATGCCCACGGTGCCGCGCGGGGCCTCGTCGGCGGGCAGGCACGGGCGGTCGAACAGCAGCTCGTTCTTGCGCTTGAAGAGGTTGGGCGCCTCGGTTTTGCGCTTCTTGTGGCCCGCGCCCTTCTCGCACCGGTTGCCGGTGATGAAGCGGCGGCCCCCGCCGAAGTCGTTGATGGTGAGCTGGCAGTTGTTGGAGCAGCGGCCGCAGCGCGCGTGCTTCTGGATGACGGTGAGGCCCGCGATCTCCTCGGCGGTGAGGATGGCGGAGGCCCCGTCGGCGCCGGCGCGGTCGCGCGCGAGCAGGGCCGCGCCGTAGGCGCCCATGCAGCCCGCGATGTCGGGGCGCACCGCGTCCAGGCCGGTCAGCAGCTCGAACGCGCGCAGGGTGGCGTCGGACATGAAGGTGCCGCCCTGGACGATGACCTGGGTGCCGATCTCGGACGGGTCGCGCAGCTTGATGACCTTGAACAGGGCATTCTTGATCACGGAGTAGGACAGGCCCGCCGCGATGTCGCCCACGGTGGCGCCCTCCTTCTGGGCCTGCTTCACGCGGGAGTTCATGAACACGGTGCAGCGGCTGCCCAGGTCGACGGGGTTCCGGGCGCCGATGGCCTCCTGGGCGAAGGCGCGCACGTCCATGTCCATGGACACCGCGAAGCTCTCGATGAAGGAGCCGCAGCCCGAGGAGCACGCCTCGTTCAGCATGATGTGCTCGATGACGCCGTCGCGCACGCGCAGGCACTTCATGTCCTGGCCGCCGATATCCAGGATGAACTGGACGCCGGGCAGGAAGGCACGGGCGCCGCGCAGGTGGGCGACGGTCTCGATCTCGCCGGAGTCGGCCTTCAGGGCCTCGATGAGCAGGGCCTCGCCGTAGCCGGTGGTGGTCACGTGGCCGATCGTGCAGCCGGCGGGGATATGGGCGTAGAAGTCGGCCATGATGGTCTTGGCCGTGCCGAGGATGTCGCCGTTGTTGTTGCCGTACCAGGTGTGCAGCAGCTGGCCGTCCTCGCCCACCATGGCTGCCTTCATGGTGGTGGAGCCGGCGTCGATGCCGATGAACACGCGGCTGCCGCCGTAGGTCGCCAGGTCGCCGCGCGGCACGACCTCGCGGTCGTGGCGCTCCCTGAAGGCCGCGTAGGACGCCTCGTCGGCGAACAGCGGGTCGAGGCGCGCCACCTCGGAGCCCTGGGTGTCGCCGAGCGCGTCGATGGAGCGGATGAGCTCGGGGAAGGTCGCGAGCTTGGTGGACTCGTGCGCCATCGCCGCGCCGGAGGCCACGAACAGGTGGGCGTTGTCCGGCACGATGCGGTGCGCCTCGTCGAGCTCGAGCGTGATGTAGAAGCGCTGGCGCAGCTCGGAGAGGTACTGCAGCGGGCCGCCCAGGAAGGCGACGTTGCCGCGGATGGGGCGGCCGCAGGCGAGGCCCGAGATGGTCTGGGTCACGACGGCCTGGAAGATGGACGCCGCCACGTCCTCGGGGCGGGCGCCCTCGTTCAGCAGGGGCTGGACGTCGGTCTTGGCGAACACGCCGCAGCGGCTGGCGATCGGGTAGATGGTCGTCGCGCCCTTCGCGAGCTCGTTCAGGCCGGAGGCGTCGGTGTGCAGCAGCGTGGCCATCTGGTCGATAAACGCGCCCGTGCCGCCGGCGCAGGTGCCGTTCATGCGCTGCTCGATGCCCTGGTCGAAGTAGATGATCTTGGCGTCCTCGCCGCCCAGCTCGATGGCGACGTCGGTGGCCGGGATGAGGGTCTCCACGGCGCGCTTGGAGGCGATGACCTCCTGGACGAACTCCAGGCCCAGCCACTGGGACAGAAGCAGGCCGCCCGAGCCGGTGATCGCGCAGGTCATGGGCGTCGCCCCGAGCAGGCCCGCGGCGCCCTCGAACAGATCGCGCGCGCAGGCGCGCACGTCGGTGTGGTGGCGCTGGTACTTGGCGTAGACGATCTCGTCGTCATCGTTCAGCACGGCGAGCTTCACCGTGGTGGAGCCCACGTCGATGCCGAGGTGCAGCGTCCCGAAGGCCGCGTCGGGGTTCCAGATCGCGCCCTCGGGGACAACACCGATCTTGATCTCGTCGCTCATTTAGTTCCCCTCGTTCTCGAGTTGCAGGTTGAGAAGCTTCATGCCGTATTCCGGCACGTTGATGTCGATGGGCATGCCGTACAGGTCGCCGGGGCGCACGAAGGCGATGACCGTCATGATGCGCGCCATGGTCTCGGGGCTCTCCTTGAGGCCGGTCTCGAACCAGCGCTGAATCACGCCGACCTCGGCGGTGACGACATAGCTGAGGTAGTAGTCGAAGAAGGCGCCCAGCGCACCGGGGAAGATGCCGGTCTGCATACGGTCGGCGACCGCCGCGCGCGCCAGGTCGATGAGCTTCTTGATGAACGCCGGGTCTCCGCCGGGGCCAAGAAGCGATCCGATGAGCTCGCAGTGCTCGCGCAGGTAGTCGAGCAGCTCGACGGAGCCGGGGGCAGGAGCCAGCTCATCGATGTTGCGATAAAGCTCCGGCAGCGTCGAGGCGCCGATGCGCGCCACGAGCCCTCCGATGTCTTCGAGCAGGACGGACTCCACCTGCTCGACGAAATCGGGAATGTCCTTGTAATGGGAGTAGAACGTGCGCCGCGTCAGGCCCGCGCACTCGGTGAGCGACGCCACCGTGATGCGCGACAGGTCTTCGCCCGCGCTGAGCTGCCGGACGAGCGCGCCGAGCAGCGCGTGCTGCGAGCGCAGCGACCGGCGGTCGCACTTGAAATCGGTTTGTGGCATGCAGTCCTTTCGGTTGCAATTTCACTCCGTGTGCATTATTGCACAGCGTGTGCACGAATATACCCGCCTCGCCGCGCCGCACGGTCTCTGCACAAGTGTCAAGGCGGGGTCAAGGGCGATGCGCGTAGACGTTAAGCCGCCGTCGCGTCCATATCGCAGGCCAAAATGGGCACACTAAGCCAAAAGCAGCCTTCCGAGGAGATGGTCTTATGCCGATATGCGCCGCATTCGCCGTTCCGCATCCACCGCTGATCGTTCCCGGGGTCGGGCATGGGCGCGAAGCGGGCATCCAGGCCACCGTCGACGCCTATCGCGAGGTGGCGCGGCGCGTCGCCGAGATCGCGCCCGACACCATCGTGCTCTCGAGCCCGCACTCGACGTCGTACCTCGATTACCTGCACATCTCGGGCGGCAGCGGTGCGGCCGGAACGTTCGCCCCGTTCGGGGATCGCGCCGACGGAAGCCGGGTCGCCTACGACCGGGAACTCGTCGACGCGCTGTGTGAGGCGGCAGACGCCTGCGGCCTCGCCGCCGGCACCGCCGGCGAGCGGGACCCCGAGCTCGACTGGGGCGTGCTCGTGCCGCTCCACTTCATCCAAGAGGAGTACGCGCGCCGCCGCGATGCGGGCGACGACCTGCCGACGTACCGGCTGGTCCGCATCGGGCTGTCCGGGCTCTCCCCGCGCGACCACTACCGCTTGGGCCAGCTCGTCCAGCGCGTGTCCGATACGCTGGGGCGGCGCTGCGTCTTCGTCGCGTCGGGCGACCTGTCGCACAAGCTCGCCGAGGACGGGCCCTACGGATACGCCCCCGACGGCCCCGCCTTCGACGAGCTCGTGTGCCATGCCCTCGAGGAGGGCGACTTCCTGGCGCTGATGACTGCGGACCGCGGCATGTGCGAGCGCGCCGCCGAATGCGGCCTACGCTCGTTCCAGATCATGGCGGGCGCGCTCGACCGCACGCCCATCAGATCCGAGCTGCTTTCCTATGAGGGGCCCTTCGGCGTGGGATACGGCATCGCCGCGTTCACCCCCACCGGGGCGCACGGCTCGGATGCCTCGCGCGCCATCGGCGACCGGTACGAGGCGTGGCATGCGGCGGACATGGCCAGGCGCCGCCACGCCGAGAGCCCGTGGGTGCAGCTCGCGCGCTACTCGCTCGAATCCTACGTCCGCGACGGGCGGCGCATCGATCCCAACCGGGACCTGCCGGCAGATCTCGCCGAGGCGCTTCCCGACGAGCTGTTCTCGACGCGCGCCGGCGCCTTCGTCTCGCTCAAGATGAACGGGCAGCTGCGCGGCTGCATCGGGACCATCCTGCCCGTGCGCGACAGCCTTGCCGAGGAAATCTGCGCGAACGCGATCTCGGCCGGATGCCGCGACCCGCGCTTCTCCTCCGTGGAAGAAGACGAACTCGCAGAGCTGGTCTACGATGTTGACGTGCTGTCGGAACCCGAGGCGATCGCAGGGCCCGACGAGCTCGATCCCGCCCGCTACGGCGTCATCGTGAGCGCGAGCCGAGGGCGGCGCGGGCTGCTGCTGCCGGACCTCGACGGCATCGACACGGTCGCGGAGCAGATCGGCATCGCCGCGCGCAAGGGCGGCATCGACCCGGACGACCCGAGCATCACGCTCGAGCGGTTCACTGTCACGCGCCACGTATAGGGAGCCGCGGGCGCGCCTCGAGGCGCCCGTCGAAGGAGGGGACCATGGAAGCAGCAGCCGCGTACGCAACCTGCGGCACCTGCCCGCACCGCTGCCGCCTGGCGCCGGGGCGCCTTGGAGCGTGCCGGGCCCGACGCAACGTCGGCGGCGCGGTGATGCCCGCAAACTACGGGCGCGTCACCTCGCTGGCGCTCGACCCCATCGAGAAGAAGCCGCTTGCGCGCTACAGACCCGGCACCTTCGTGGTGTCGGCCGGAAGCTTTGGCTGCAACCTGGGATGCCCGTTTTGCCAAAACGCGGAGATCTCGCAAGCAGACGATGCGGGCGTCCCCTGGCGCGAGATCGCCCCCGACGAGCTCGTCGCCATCACCCGCGACGCACGCGACCGCGACGGCCGCGTGATCGGAATCGCCTACACCTACAACGAGCCGCTCGTCGGATGGGAGTACGTGCGCGACTGCGCGCGGCTGGCGCACGAGGCGGGGCTTGTGAACGTCTTGGTGTCGAACGGATGCGTCGAACCGAGCGTGCTCGACGGGCTCGCGGGGCTCATCGACGCGGCGAATATCGATCTCAAGGGGTTTACCGACGGGTTCTACGACGCCTGTGGCGCGTCCGCGCACGCGCTCTCCCGCGTAAAGGGCGCCATCGCGCGCCTCGCGGCTGATCCCGCCTGTCATCTCGAGGTCACGACGCTCGTCGTCCCCGGCATGAACGACACCGAGGAGGAGATCGACGCGATGGCCCGCTGGCTCGCATCGCTTGACGAGGGACGCGGGCGTAACACCGTCACCTACCATGTCACGCGCTTCTTCCCGCGCTGGCGCCTCACCGATCGCGGGCCGACGCCCGTGGATGCGGTCTACCGCCTCGCCGACGTGGCGCGCCGGCACCTCGAGCACGTCTACACCGGCAACTGCTAGACGCGTACGACGCGCTGCAACAGCGACGGTATCACCCGGCCGGAATGCACGGAATTCGCGATGATTCCGTGCATTCCGGCCGGGTGATACCGTCGCTGTTGCAGCCCGAGCGGGCAATGCGGAGCGGATTGGCGGGGGCCTCCCCAGCCAGCATCCCCGCGGTTGACTACAGCCTGTCGAAACCGTTCCAACCCGCCGGCGGCGTCCAGCGGCTCTCGCCCGGATGCACGTTGTCACGGAACTTACCCACCATGGACTCGACCTTGAGGCGCCACACGGTCGTAGCCGGCACGAGCTTCGTGCTCCAGGGGAAATCTTCCGCATGATAATGGCGCATGAGGATCTTGAGGCCGTCGATCTTGCGCTCGTCGGGCAGGATCTCCACGGTTCCCCGCCCGATGACGCTGCGGTACCCCATGGTGCAGCTCATGCGCTCATCGTAGAAGATGAAATTGTGGTCGCAATCCATCTCGAACGTCGCACGTGCATCGTGAGCCATAAGGTCAAGCTTATGGCCTCGGTTCGCACTATGGAAATACAGGTATACCTGATCGTCCTCGACATCGACGCCGAAATTGAGCGGAACGATGTACGGATAGCCGTCGGCCCCGTTGAGCGCCACACGGCACACGTCGCAGGCGTCGATGATGGCGAGCTGCTCGGCGCGGTCGGTGATCTCACGGTCTGTGCGGATCATGCTGCCTCCATCTTGTTCGTACAAGTATGTCATCGTCAAGTATAGCAGGGCGAAGGCGCCGCCGACATGCGCCCCGCGGCCTCCGCTACCCCCGCACGCGCGCCAGATCCGCCCGCGCGTCGGAAAGCACGCGAGCGATGTCCGCAACGATAACCAGACCGCGGTCGGCAATTTGAGCGGGCAGCAGATCATAGCGATCGTTTATGGAGATGTAGCGCGCCTTCGGCAAGGCAAGCGTGAGGTTCCAAAACGGCTCTTGGATAAACATCGGCGTCATGCGTCCCACGCCAAGCTCTAGAAACAACACGCGCTCATCTGTATGCGCTCCAAGCCAGCGCGAGACCTTTTCGTACTCGTCCTGGTACTTGGCACCCTGTAAAAAGTTTCCGTAGCCGCGCACCCATGGAAACGCCTCGCCGCCGCAGTGCGGACAGCGCGGGATGAGCTCCGAAGGGATGCGCATGTCGTCCCCTTGCGCCTCGATCATCTTTCGAACCGGCTCGACGGCATCCCACGTATCATCGGTGCAGCACCGCGCGCATTGGAAAAAGCGATGGTCCCCCTGGATCTCGGCCACCTGCTCTTCGGGATAGAGCTTCACGAACTGCGTATCCTGGTTCGTCGTGAGCACGAAGAAATCCTTGCCGTCAAGCAGCGCGTCCAGGTCGAGATAGGGCGCACGGACCGGAGCGCTCTGCGTGGTATGAAGGAACGTGGAGAGATAGGCCCACTTCTCCTCGGGTGTCTCCCAGCGGCGGAAGCTCCCGTCGAAGGCCCCCTTGATGCCATAGCGCTCGGCGAACTTACCGAAGTGCTCTCGAAACGACGGCGTGTCACCGTAGTAGAAGTCGCCGCCGCCCGCCGCCGAAAGACCCGATGCACCGCCCACGAGCACGCAGTCCGCTTTTTGGATCTCGTGAACCAAGTGCTCAACCTGTTCCTCGTAGGAGAGCGGGGAAGGCTCCGCGAGCTCATAGGGAGCCTCGCCGCGCGCATATACCGGATAGTAGCGCTCGTAGTTCATCTGGGTCTGCGTGACCAGATCCTCGTAAAAACTCATGCTTCAAACCTCAGCTTTCCGTCAAGTCGAAAAAGACGCGGGCGATGTCGCCCCCGATGGTGAGCGAGCGACCGCCCAGCTGCAGCGGCTCACCCGCCTTGGAAAGGTTTATGCGCAGATAGAAGGCATTAGGATTGGAGCGCACCATGCGCCAGAACGGCATCTCGATAACGCTGGGGGTCATGCCGCCCACTCCAAGCTCCAAGAAGAGCACGCGTCCGCACGCGTCGAGCACGTGAGAGACGAAGGCCTCGTAGCGCCGCTTGCCTTCATGCCATGCCTCGCCCTCAAGGAAACCCTCATCGCGCACCCAAGGGACCGCAAGCCAACCGCAACGCGGGCAACGCGGAAGCGCGTCTGCCGGCGGACGCACGCCATCCGGACCCATCGCGTCGAGCATGCGCCGGACGGCCGGACCCGAATCCCACAGCTCGTCGCAACAGGGCTGCGCGCACTGTAGCCAGCGACAATCCCCCTGGAACAGCCATGAGCGCCGACGAGGGAACGCACGGCGCACCTGGCCATCGATATTGGTGGTCAACACGAAGTACGGACGGTCTGCGATCAGCTTCCATAACTGCCGATACGGCTCCCCAACCGGCGCGGACTCCATGTAGTCGATATACGCGGCAAGAAACCCCCAACGCTCCTCGTTGGTCGCATACAGATGGTAGTAGCCGTCCATGAACGTCGAGAAGCCATGAGCGCGCTCGAATCTACCGAACGCGCCGTCAAAAGCGGCGGTGCGGTGGTAGTGCTCGTAGCCGCATGCGCTCGACATGCCAGAGCCGACGCCCGCCACAATGGCGTCGGCATCCTTGACGAGCTCGCGGGCGCGATCGATGGCGGCACGGTAGGCAGCCTCATCACCGCTGCCACACGCCCGCTCGACCCCCAAGTGCTGGGCGTAAAGTCCCATGAGCCGGCTCATCGATTCTGCGCCATCCCCAAGTCGGCGAGAACGCGAGCAAGGTCGCCCCGGATACCGACCGCCCGGTTTTCGGGCAGTGCCGGCAGCACGGGCTCGTCGCGGTTCACGACGACATACCGCGTCCCGGGCGCGCGCTCCGCCCATGCCATGAGCGGCGCTTTGATAGCACGGTTGCCCTGGCCCACCCCGAGCTCGAGCACGAGCGTTCGGTCGGAGGCATGCCCATCCAGAAACGCGCGCATGCGGGCGCGCTGGGCCGCAAACGGCTCGAGCGCGCCGATACGACCCGTGTCGTCCACGGCGGCGTCGAGCACCGCCCCGCAGCGCGGACAGCGCGGGAGGTCGCCCGCAGCGATGTCGATCATCTGGAGCGCGTCGTAGGTCTCCTGCGAGCAGGAGGCCGTGCAGTGCAGCCGCGCGAACGACCCTTCCGTCTCGAGCAGGCCGTCGGAAGAGAAGCCCGCCTTCAAAAACCTGCTGTTGCAGTTGCACGTCACCACGAACCGCGGCATATCCCGCGTCGCCTCATCGAGCGCGCGCATGACGGGCGAGGGCGCATAGGCGCGATATCCGTACTCGATCAGGCGCGCCAAGAACCGCCAACGCTCCCGAGCGCTCGGCCAGCGGGCCATAAGACCCTGCAAGATGCTCATGAGGCCGTAGTCTCGGTGCAAGTCTCCGAACGTGCGCAGGAACGCCTCGTCGCATGCGAACTGGTTGTAGCCGTCGGCGATATCGAACCCGTTGCTCGCTGCGATCACCACGGCATCCGCCTGTCCAAGCATCTCGGCGAGGCGCTCGATCTCCGTCTGGTACATAGCTCCTCTCCTCCCGATATTGCTGTTGTTTTTACTACAACAGCAATAGTACCCATGCGAGGTTTGGGGGACCAGTGCTGTTATAATGTTCACAACAGCCACAAAGAAAGGATCAGATGGCCTATTCAACGAAGCTGAGCGACGCGCTCCATCTGCTCGTGTTCGTCCATGAGCAGCAGGGCTCCGACCTCACGAGCGACGCTATCGCCACAAGCCTTGCGGGAAACGCCAGCACGGTGCGGCAGATGATGGGGAGGCTCCGTCGCGCCGGGCTTCTTTCCTCCGTGACCGGGCATGCGCGGCCCGAGCTCGCCCGACCAGCGGCAAACATCACCATGCTCGACGTCTACCGCGCCGTCGAGGGGGACAAGCCGTTGCTGCATCTCGACACGCACACGAACCCCGCCTGCGGAGTCGGCGTCAACGTTCAGCTCGTCATCGGCGAGTGCTTCGATGACATCCAGCAGGCGGCAGAGAGCACCATGGCCTCCATCACCCTGGAAGACATCATCGTCCGATACCGGCAGCGCATCGCCGCGCAGCTATAGGGAAGCGACGGGTAACGGCCTCGCACGGGATGCATGGGCGCAAACGCTGCGCCCGTCCGCCCCTCCGCAGGCCGGGACGCGAGCCCTTCGCAGCCGTCCGGCGATATCATTTCCGCTGCAGGGCGGAAAGCGCATGGCGCGCCGGCACCAGCTTGGCGCGGCCGAGCCGCCTGTTCAGCAGGCGCACGAGCTCGGCCCCATCAGATACCAGAAACATGAAACGCCGGTTGTCCTCGACCGCGAACTCGACCCCGCGAACGGCGCGCCCGTAGAGGTCGACCCGCACGCAACCGACATGCTCCCAGGGTATCTGGATATAGCCCCTGCCGTCACGCGCACGGAACTCGACGCCGCGCTCCCCCGCAAGCAGCAGGCCGCGCCGGGGCAGCAGCACACCGGCAGAAACGCTCGCCTGGACGGCGAGCTCGACCTTGGCATTCAGCATGCCCTCGTCCCTCTTGGCAGCCATCTGCTCCCCTTTCGCACCTTGCTCCCGCATCATTGCGAACAGCGACCGGCACCCATGTCCCTACTTGGACGGGGCCGCCGTCCGAAGTGGACGACGACCCCGCCGACGCAAAAGGAAAGGCCCTAGAAAATCCCGAAGAACGCTCCGATCACACCCACGGCGAACAGGCCGAAGATGATGAGGATGGGGTTCACTTTCTTGCGGAGCAAAAACACGCACAGCATGGTGAGCGCGAGCGGCATGAGGCCGGGCAGCAGCGAGTCGCACACGCTCTGAAGCGTCGTGGTCTGCATGAGGCGCACCGGCGCGTCAGGATAGGCCGCGGCGTTGGTGATGGCAGAATATCCGCTCGACAGCATGCCCTGAATCCCCGAGAAGCCGCTGGTGAGCGCCTCGGCCGTGATCTCCCCACCGCCGCTGATAAGGTCGAGCAGCGTGGTGATGCCGGGGAACTTCTCGGCCACAGCACCCATGTCGGAATTGGAGAGCACGACGCTCGACAGATTGATGCTCGTCCAACGCGGAATCAGCACGCCCATGACGAACATACCCAGAATCGACGCGCCGGTGGTGATCTTCTGCATGATGCCGCCGGACAGGTCGGACACGATGTTGCGGCCCTGATGGTAGCCGAGCTCCTGCGTATACCAGGTGAACGCCATGCGCACGACGTTCCACACCACGAAGAACACGACGGCGCCCAGAGGGTTGCCCGTCAGCGCAAGGGATGCGGCGAACGCTCCCAAAATGGGACGCAGCGTACCCCAGAACACCGGATCGCCCACGCCGGCAAGCGGACCCATCATGCCGATCTTGACGCCCTGGATGGCCGCATCGTCGATCTCGGCCCCGTTGGCGCGCTCCTCCTCGAGCGCCATCGTCACGCCAAGGATCGGCGAGGCGAGATAGGGATGCGAGTTGAAGAACTCCAGATGGCGCTTGAGAAACGCCGCGCGATCGGCCTGGTCGGGGTACAGGCGCTTGGCGATGGGCACCATCGAGAAGGTGAAGCCCATGGTGATAAGACGCTCGTAGTTGTTGGAGGCCTGCATGAACGTGCTGCGAAGCCATACGTTGATGCGATCCGCCTTGGTGATGGAGAGCTGGTGCGCCGGCTTGGCGGCCGCCGCTTCGTTGGTTGCCATATCAGTCTGCCCCCTATTCATAGTCGTTGATGATCGCGTCGAGTTCGTCGCCCACCGCACCTGTTGCGGCCACAGGGCCGGACGCGGAGTTGAACTCGGGTGCGAGCTGCAGGTACACGAAGGCGATGGCCAGGCCGATGATGCCCATGGCGATGAGATTCAGCGCCGAGATGGCCGCCAGGGCGAAGCCCAGGAAGAAGAACGGCCACAGCTTGGGCGTGGCCATCATGTTGATGACCATCGCGTAGCCCACAGCGACCACGAAGCCGCCAGCGGTGGACAGACCCGTGGTGACCCAGGCCGGGATGGCATCGAGCGCGCCCTGCACGACCTCGACGGGCACCGCGATGATGAGCGCTGCGGGGATGACCACGCGAAGGCCCTGCAGGAGCAGTGCCGTGAGGTGGGCGAGCTCGACACCGGACGTGGAGCCCTTCGCGGCAGCGGAATCGGCCATATGGATGAGGCCGACGACGATGGTGCGGACGATGATGGTGAGGCCCAGGCCGGCGACGGCGAGAGCCATCGCCGCGGACATGCCGACGCCCATGTCGACACCCTTCATGCACACCAGAATGGCCGATGCCACCGAGCAAAGCGCCGCGTCGGGCGCAACCGCCGGGCCGATGTTCATCCAGCCGAGCGCCACGAGCTGCAGCGAGCCGCCGAGCATGATGCCCTCGGCAGGATGCCCGGTCACGACGCCGATGAGCGTACAGGCGATGATGGGCTGATGGAACTGGAACGAGTCGAGAATGCCCTCGAAGCCGGCGAGCAGCGCCACCAGCAGTACCAGGATTACCTCCATGGATGACTCCTTTCTTGAATGTATGGGCGCAGGGCCGGCGCGCGCCGGACCGCATCGCGGCGCGCGCCGACTGCCTGTCAGGACAGAAGCCCGCTCTGCTCGACGAGCGGCCAGACGGGCTCCTCGCGGTCGGCGGGAACTTTCTGCCAACCGAGCTTGCAGCCGTGGTCATGGAGCCACTTGAACGCCTGCGCGTCATCGGCATCGATGGACACCGTCCCGTTGATGGCGATCTTGCCGGCGGAATGCGCCATGGAGCCCACGTTGATGTGCTCAAGCGGCACGCCGCCCTCAATCACGCGGACCACGTCCTGGGGGAACTCGAACAGCAGCAGCGCGCTCGTGCGCGAGAAGCGCGGGTCGCGAGCGATCTCGATGAGCTTGGACACCGGGCACACGTTGGCTTTGATGCCCGGAGGCGCCGCCTGGGTGATGAGATTCTTGCGCAGCTCGTCGTGGGCCACGTTGTCCGACACCACGATAATGCGGTCGGGGCGAATCTCCTTGGACCAGGCCATGGCGACCTGACCGTGCAGCAGGCGCGAATCGATGCGCACCCATTTGATCTGAAGGCCGCCCTCGCCCGCGGCGGGCGCCGCCGTTCCCGCGGCGCCGGGAGCTGCCGCCGCCGACCGCGACGCCTTGGGCGCCAGGCCCTCAGGCAGCACGCGCACGCCGCGGCGTCCCTCGACGAGCAGCTGGCCGGCGAGCTCATGGGCGCTGGACCTCGCCATGCGCGACGCGCACGCCTCGATGGCCATGGGCAGGTTGAGGCCCGTAAGCAGCGCCCAGCCCTCATGCTGGTCAAGCAGGGCGGATACCTGGTTGAACGGCGTGCCGCCCCACAGGTCAACGAGCACGAGCACATCTTCGGGATCGGACAGCCCCCGCACCGCCGCCTCGAGCTCCGCGCGGAACTCCTCTGGGGCCATGCTCGGCTTGAGCGATACGCACGCCAGGTCCCGCTGCTCGCCGAAGACCATGGTCACCGAATCTCTCACCCCCTCGGCCAAGCCTCCATGACTGGCAAAAACGATTCCCACCATTGTTCCTTCCTTTCTTGTCGAGCATCTCCCGACTCGGGCACCCCGCGCCCGGAACCAGGCCGGACGCGCGGCACCTCGAAAAACGAAACTCAGGCTTCGGGCCCTACTTGCCCTGCGCCATCAGGTCCTGCACGACAGGGTCGCTCACGGTCGCGCCCTGGTCTTTCAGCTGCGCGATGGCATCGGCAAACTGCGGGAGATACCGCTCGTGGGCGAGCAGCAGCTCGTTGAGGACCGCGATCGCGTCGGGGTTCTTGGCAACGACGGGGTTGATGGTGAAGGCCTCGCGCGCCACACCGTAATCGCCGGTGAGCGCGGCTTGGATGGTCAGCTCCTCCATCGCCTTCATGACCTGCAGCCAGCCCTTCTCGGCGCTGGGCATGGGGCCCCAGGCGATGGGTTCGGCACCCTGGGCACCGATGAGGCACGAGACCTCGACGATCGAGGATGGGTCGAGATCGGGCAGGGCTCCGCGATTCTGCGTCGAGACCACCATGTGCTCATGCTTGTCGTTATAGATGGCGGCGATGCACTCGCACGCCGCGTCGGAGTAGTACGCGCCGCCGCGTTCCGCCAACTGAGGCGGCTTGTAGTCGAGATTGGGGTCGCGGTACAGCTCGAACAGCTCGTCCTCGACCTCTTTCACGTGCTCGGCGCGCGTGTCGTTGGCCTGAAAATCATCCACGCAGTGGCCGAGCATCTCGTCTGCCATGTAGTAGTAGCGGTGGTAGCCGCAGGGCATGAGGTGCATGGCGTGCAGCAGGTCGCTCGGGAACTCCGCGGCGAAGATATTCGCCGGGAACGGGCCGTCGGGATCGTTGACGTGCTCGATCATCTCATCGGTCAGGTCTCGGCCAGCACTGTCGTACACCTTGTGCCAATGAAAGTGGTTCAGGCCCGCGAACCGGAACGTAAGCTCGTCGGCATCGCGACCGATGAGCGCCGGCTCCTTCATCATCGAGATGACCGGGATGTTGCACAGGCCGATCGTGCGCTTCCAGCCGAAATGCTTGATGGCGGCCTCGGTCACCATGCCAGAGGGATTCGTGAAGTTGATAAGCCATGCATCGGGGCACAACTCGCGCATATCGGCGATAATCTGGCCGATGACCGGGATGGTGCGGAACGCCTTGAACATGCCGCCCGCCCCGTTGGTCTCCTGACCGAGCATGCCGTGCGCCAGCGGAATGCGCTCGTCCTTGATGCGCGCGTACAGCAGCCCCACGCGGAACTGCGTGGTCACGAAGTCCGCTCCCGGCAGCGCCTCCCTACGATCGAGGGTTACGTGGATCTCGACGTCGTGCCCGGCCGCCTTCCACTGACGACGGGCCATCTCGCCGATGATCTCGACCTTCTCGAGACCCTCCTCGATATCCACAAGCCAGATCTCACGAATGGGCAACTCGTGGTAGCGCTTGATGAAACCCTCCATGAGCTCAGGGGTGTAGCTGCTGCCGCCCCCGATGGTCACGATCTTGACGCCCCGCGTGTCCGATGTTCCCATGGCCTCTCCTTTCTGTCGCGCCATGTCATCAAGGGAACGACCGATCAATTGCCTTCGCGCCGGGCGCCCGCCACGGAGGCACCCGGCGCTAAATGAATTGGTCAGTGTTTCCCAAGGCTTCTAGCTGGCAGTATGAGAGGGGGCGAGAGGACCGAGGAGGACTGCGGGCTAAATGGGAACGCGTTTTCAGAGAAAGCGGCGCGTCCGTGCGGCATCGTGATATGTTTTGAAAACGGCAACCGTTTGCCCGCGGAAACCGACCGTTCGGCATCAAGCGGTCGGGAAAACGGGCGAATCGGCTCGCTCGCACGCGGGGATCGGGTGCATAACGGAACCGTGGGGCGCAGATCTGCACCGTCGACGTACCGCCGCCGTTTCGCCACGACTCGGCCACGCCCCGGTCCCACCGGATCGCGCCCGCACCGCCTCGCCGTCTTCTGAAGGAGCAGCATGGATATCACGCACCGCATCAGCTCATGTGATAATCTCACGCCGGCGGAATACGCCCTCGCCCGCACCGTCATCGCGCTGCAGGACCGCATCGACGGATACACGATCGAGGACCTCGCGGCGGCGGCGCACACCTCGTCGGCAAGCATCAGCAGGTTTTGCAAGAAACTCGGACTGTCGGGGTACCGCGAATTCAAGGTGGAACTTGCACGCAGCGGTGCTAAGCGCGCAGCATCCGGTGCGGTCGATATCGATTACCCTTTTAGCGAAGGGGACTCCCCGCGCACCATCGCCTACGGCCTGAAAGCGCTCTACGAGTTGACGCTTTCCGACACGGTCGACTGCCTGGATTTCCCCACGGTCCTCAAGGCCGCTCGGCTTGTACATGCCGCGAGCCAGGTGGATGTCTACACGCACTCGCATAACGCGATCGTCGCCGAATCGTTCCAAGATCGCCTGCGACGCGGCATCGGGAAAACCGTCGTGGTCGCCCGATCCGAAGAGGAGCAGCGCATCGTTGCCGCCGCCTCAAAGCCCGACTCGGTGGCGATCGTCATCTCGTACTCGGGGCGCGCGACGTTTCTGAAAAACGTCCTACGCATCCTTCACTGCCGTCATGTGCCCATCATCCTCGTCGGGACGGACAAGGCGCGGCGCGCGCACCCCGACGTCGACCTCCATCTGCAGATCAGCGACCGCGAGCACCCCCAGCTACGCATCTCGCAGTTCGCTTCGCACATAGCCCTTCAGTACGCCCTCGACGTGCTCTTCGGATGCGTGTTCACGCTCGACTACCAGCGCAATGTGCAGTATATCGCCGACACCACGCCGCTCATCGACGACCGCACGTTCTCATAATCGGCGCGCCCTCGTCGCCCCAGACCGTCCGCCGCATGTACCCGTCCCCCATGGCGGGAGAAGGAGCCGGGCCTATTCGATACGCGTGTAGCCGCTGCCGAGCTGCTGCGCCCGCACCGTGGCGACCATGTGGCGCGGCACCGCATGGAAGGCGCAGTGCCCGATGACATGGCCCGCGGCCGCCTTGGCGGCCCTGCTGCCGTTGACGGTGGCGTACGCATGGCGGAAGCGCTCGAGCATGGCGATGTCGTTGCCGCCGTCCCCGTAGACCGCGACCTCGTCCTCCGTATAGCCGAAGTGCCGCGCGAGCCACGCCACGGACGCCCCCTTGTTCACCGCCGGGTCCGTGAGCTCGAACATCACCGGGGAGAACGGGGCGTTCACCACCAGGTCGGCGTGCTCGGCGACGAACGCCTCGAGCTCCTCGCCCAGCGCGCGGTCCGGCACCCGGCAGTTGACCTTGTAGACCTCGTGCTCGAGCAGGTAGGACAGGGGCGTGTCGAAATGCATGGTCGCCGCCATCGCCTCGCGCATCCCGCGCAGGGCGATCCGGCGCAGCGGGGGATCGGCGTCGAAGCTCCTGTCGCGGAGCTCCCGCGAGCCCGTGGCGTAGGTGCCGTCCAGCAGCACGCAGTCGAAGCAGATGCCCGGGAACGCCGGGACGAGCAGCTCGAGCAGCTCCGGGCTGACCGGGAACGTCTTCAAGATCCCCTCGCGCCCCACGACGATCGCACCGTTGGAGCCGCAGATCTCGACGGGGAGGCCGTCGAAGCCGTGCTCGCGGTTGGACAGCATCGTGCGCCCCGTGGCGATGACCACATGCGCCCCGGCGTCCGTGACCTCGCGGATCGCACGGGCGATCGTGCGGTCGACGTTGTGGAACGCGTTCAGCAGCGTCCCGTCCAGATCGCTCGCGAACAGCTTGATCATACGCTCGCCCCCATGTCTCTCGCCCTCCGCACGAAATGGTACCCCACCGCCGGGATACGGACCCCCGCGGCCCATGGCAGGTTACGAGGACGTGAACGCCTCCGCCGCCGGGAGCGGGCGCGCCCGGTGCGCCGGCGCATCCGGCACGACCGCCTGCGTCAGCCCAGGGCGACGTCGAGCACCATCATGATGACGAAGCCCGCGATCACCCCGAAGGTGCCGACGTTGGAGTGCTCACCCAGATGGGCCTCGGGGATGAGTTCCTCGACCACCACGTACACCATGGCGCCGGCGGCGAACGACAGCAGCCAGGGCATGAACGGCTGGATCCAGCCGCTCGCGAGCACCACGAGGATTCCGAAGACCGGCTCGACGATGCCCGACAGGCTCCCCATGGCGAAGGCCCGGCGACGCGACATGCCCTCGCGCGCGAGCGGCAGCGAGATCGCCGCGCCCTCCGGGAAGTTCTGCAAGCCGATGCCGACCGCCAGCGCGAACGCCATGCCCAGGTAGGCCTCGCCCGCCGCGCCGGCCGCCTGCGCTGCCATCGCGAACAGCAGGCCGACGCTCATGCCCTCGGGGATGTTGTGGAGCGTCACCGCCGACACCAGCAGGGTCGTGCGCTTCCAGCTGGTCTTCACGCCCTCGGGCTCGTCCGCCTCGGCGTGCAGGTGGGGCAGCAGCGAGTCGAGCAGCACCAGGAAGGCGACGCCCAGAAGGAAGCCGCCCGCCGCCGGGACCCAGCCGATCTGCCCGAGCTTCTCGGCCTGCTCGATGGCCGGGTTCAGAAGCGACCAGACGCTCGCGGCGATCATGACGCCCGCCGCGAACCCCAGGAAGATATGGTGCATGAGCTTGCGCTCGCTGCGGAAGAAGAAGACCACGGCAGATCCCGCGGTGGTCATGAGCCAGGTGAAGCCGCAGCCCAGCGCGGCCCAGGTCAGCGCCCGGACGAGTTCCGGTGAGATCATGAGAACCTCCGATATCCGTGCGCGGCGCCCTCGCCGCGCGGTCGTTTCGGAGGATTCTACCCCAGTTAGCCATGGCTAACCAACAGAATGATCCGACAACCCCCTGTGGGAAAAAAGGGACAGCCCCCATTTTCCCGTCCCATGCGGCACACTGCGGGAAAATAGTGCCTGTCACTTTTTTCCCACCCGCCCGGCAAACGGCGATGCCGGAGCCCGCATGGGAAAAAAGTGACAGGCACTATTT
>NZ_JAQECM010000029.1:20443-26439 GCF_027669965.1 Candidatus Collinsella stercoripullorum
CCGGCGACCGGCGACACCGGGATCCGCATGACGAGGGAGGACCCATGACCACCATCGTGACCGAGCGCCTGATCCTGCGCCCCTGGGAGGATGCCGACGCGCCCGCCCTCTACCGCCTCGCGCGCGACCCGGAGGTGGGGCCCGCCGCCGGCTGGTTCGTGCACGGGAGCGAGGAGCAGAGCCTGGAGGTCATCCGCGACGTCCTGCGCGGGCCGGAGAGCTACGCGATCACCCTGCGCGGCACCGGCGGCACCGGTGGCGGGGACGGCGCGGGCTCACCGGGGACCGCGGAAGCCGGCGGCGCGCAGGACGCGGCGGTGGCGGCGCGCGAACCCGCCGGGACGCTCGTGGGCGCGATATCGCTCATGGGCGCGCAGGCGAGCGACCTCGTGGGCGGAGCGGGCGAGTACGAGGCGGGCTACTGGGTCGGCCGGCCGTTCTGGGGCCGCGGCTACTGCCCGGAGGCCCTGCGCGCGCTCATCGCCCGCGCCCGGGACGAGCTGGGCGCCCGCACCATCTGGGCGGGCTACTACACGGGCAACGGGAAGTCGCGGCGCGTCATGGAGAAATGCGGCATGTCCTTCGTCCGCTGCGACCGCGACGTCGACGTGCCCCTGCTCGGCGAGCGCCGGAACCTCATGGTGATGAGGCTCGACCTCC
This sequence comes from Candidatus Collinsella stercoripullorum, assembly GCF_027669965.1. Taxonomy (NCBI): domain Bacteria; kingdom Bacillati; phylum Actinomycetota; class Coriobacteriia; order Coriobacteriales; family Coriobacteriaceae; genus Collinsella; species Candidatus Collinsella stercoripullorum. The sequence continues at coordinate 21,104 of NZ_JAQECM010000029.1, forward strand.
GCTGACCCGCCGAGCCCGTCCTGCACGGCATCCTGCGGGAAAAAAGTGACTGTCCCTATTTTCCCGCCTACACCGCCGCGGAGCCGCGCTCGCCGGTGCGGATGCGCACGACCTCCTCGACCGGGGCGACGAAGATCTTCCCGTCCCCCACCTCGCCGGTGCGCGCCGCCGCGCAGATGACCGCCACGATGTCGTCGACCTGCGAGTCGTCGACCACCAGGTCGAACTGGACCTTGGGGATGGTGTTCAGCGGCACCTGCCTGCCGCGCACGTACTCCGTCCAGCCGTGGCTGTTGCCGCAGCCCTGGACCTGCACGATGGTCATGCCCCGCACGTGCGCCTCGAACAGCGCCTCCTTGAGGGCCTCGAGCTTCTCGGCACGCACGATCGCCGTGATCCGCTTCATGTCGTCCTCCTCATCGTCCGGGGCGCCGCGGTCCCGCGCCTCTCATCGCATGCCCGCGCCCGACCGCCCGCAGCGCGCGAGCAGCATCGACGAGCGCAGGTAGGTAAGGAGCTCAGCGGGCTCGTCCGCCGCATCAGGACCCTGGCCGCGCAGGGGCGCCTCCACGGCGCGCACCTCGTACGCCGCCCGTCCGCGCACCGCGGCCCCCGTCCCGATACCGGCCGTCGAGGCCGCGCCCTTCATCGCCGTACCCATCATGGTCTCCTCCGATCTCCCATATCCTCCCGGGCCGGATGCCCGGCCCGGCCTCCTTCGGCGAGGGCGCCGACCCGCATCGGCGCACCGTCGCGACACCGCGGACGACCGCCGGCCCCTCGGGAAGTGCCCCGTCGGCCCCGCGCCGCAGGACTCCGGACGGCCGCCCCCGGGAAGCGCCCCGCGGCACGACGGGGCGCCCGGGGGCCGCCGCGCCTCAGTCCAGACCGCTGAACGCGGGGTAGGCGCTCTCGCCGTGCTCGGCGACGTCCAGCCCGATCGCCTCGTCCGCCTCGTCCACGCGGACCCGCCCGCCCATCAGCGCGCGGATCGCGCAGGCAATCGCCAGGTCGAGCACGACCACCACGACGAGCGTCACCGCGATGCCGAGCACCTGGTCGACCAGAAGCGACGGGTCGCCCGTGTACAGCAGGCCGCCGTGCTCGGTCCAGGAGAGCTCGGGGACGCAGAACAGACCCGTGAGCACGCCGTCCAGGATGCCGCCGACGCCGTGGCAGCCGAACGCGTCGAGCGCGTCGTCGTAGCCCAGGCGCGCCTTCAGATGCGAGATGGCGAGGTAGCACACGGGGGACACGACCGCGCCCATGACGAGCGCCGCCCACGGCTCCACGAAGCCGGCGGCGGGCGTGACCACCACGAGCCCCGCAACCAGACCCGTGCTCGCGCCCACGAGGGTGGGCTTGCCGGTCGCGACGCGCTCGACGACCATCCAGGAGGCGAGCCCCGCCGCGCTCGCGGTCACCGTGTTCAGGATCGCGAGCGCGGCGATCCCGTCGGCGGCGAAGGCCGAGCCCCCGTTGAATCCGAACCAGCCGAACCACAGCAGCCCCGCCCCCGGCGTGACGAACGGCACGTTGTGCGGGCGGTAGCTCAGCTGGCCGAACCCGCGGCGGCCGCCGGCGAGCAGGCACAGGATGAGGCCGGTGACGCCCGACGAGATGTGGACCACGTCGCCCCCGGCGAAATCGAGCGCGCCGATGACGTCGCCGATCAGCGACCCCTCCCCGCCCCAGACCATGTGCGCGAGCGGCGCGTAGACCGCGAGCACCCACACGGCCAGAAACGCCATGGCGAACCCGAAGCGCACGCGCCCGGCGAGCGACCCGGTCACGATGGCCGCCGTGATCATGGCGAAGGCCATCTGGAAGGCGATGTCCACCACGGAGGGGTAGGTCGCGTCCGCCGGCGGGGTGGACGTCTCGGCGAGCAGGTCGGAGACGGTCGGCAGGGCGAGCAGCTGGTCGAGCCCGCCGATGAAGGACAGCGAGCCGTCCCCGCCGTAGGCGAGCGACCAGCCCGCGACCACCCATAGCACGCCGACGACGCCGACGACCGCAAGGCACATGAGCATGGTGTTGACGACGTTCTTGCGCCGCGCCAGCCCGCCGTAGAAGAACGCCAGGCCGGGGGTCATGAGGAACACGAGCATGGTGCAGATGAGCATGAACGCCGTGGATCCGGTGTCGAACATGGGGCCTCCTCGCCTCGATTGCCCGCACGGAGGCGGGGCGGGAATCCGACGCGCACATCTTGGCACGGCGCCGCGCGCGGGCAGGGTGCCGGCGGGGAGGTTCGACGAATGGAAAACCGCCCGTAGCATCGCGGACCCGGTCCGGAAACGCCCGCGAAACCTTTGAAACGCCCCTGTCACACGACGGGGCGCGGGGCGGGGCCCCGCCTCGCCAGGCGTTCCGGCCGCGGCGCGTGCCCGCGCCCCCGCAGGTCCCGGCGCGCCGCCCGCCGACCCGCCGGGCGGGTCCGCACAAGGCCGTCACACATCGCCTGGGACTTTGTGCCACAGTCTTGATACTCTGTTTGGGAACGACGAAGCGCGGCGCCTCCGCACACGCACCGCACGAGAGAGGGAGAGTCGCCGAGCATGCTTCTACCGCACATCTCATCGCCCGACGACGTCAAGGCGCTCGACGCGTCCGAGCTGCCGTCGCTGTGCGCGGAGATCCGCCGTGCGCTGCTCGACTGCTCGTCCGCGGTGGGCGGCCACCTCGGGTCCAACCTCGCCGTCGTGGAGCTCACCGTCGCCCTGCACCGCGTGTTCGACTCCCCCCGCGACAGGATCGTCTTCGACGTCTCGCATCAGACCTACACCCACAAGATCCTCACCGGCCGCGCGCAGGCCTTCACCGACCCCGCCCACTACCAGGACGTCTCCGGCTTCTCCAACCCGCTCGAGAGCGAGCACGACCTGTTCGCGATGGGCCACACCTCGACCTCGGTGAGCCTCGCCTGCGGCCTCGCCAAGGCGCGCGACCTCGCGGGCGGGTCCTACGACGTCGTCGCGGTGATCGGCGACGGCGCCCTTTCCGGCGGGCTGGCGTTCGAGGGGCTCGACAACGCCTCCGAGCTGGGAAGCGGTCTGATCATCGTCATCAACGACAACGACCGCTCGATCGCCGAGAACCACGGCGGCATCTACCGCAACCTCGCCGAGCTGCGCGCGACCCGCGGGCAGGCGCCGGACAACGTCTTCCGCGCGCTGGGGCTCGACTACCGCTACCTGGACGAGGGCAACGACGTCGGCGCCCTGGTGGAGGCCCTGTCCTCGCTGCGCGGCACCGACCGCCCCGTCGTCCTGCACGTCCGCACGCGCAAGGGCTGCGGCTACGCGCCCGCCGAGCGCGACCCGGAGACGTGGCACCATGTGGGGCCCTTCGACCTCGCCGGCACGGACGCGCCCGCCCGGCGCGCCACGGCCGACGGGACCCGCCCCGCCCCGGTGGACTACGCCGAGCTCACCGGCCGTCTGCTCACCGAGCGCATGGACCGCGACCCGCAGCTCGTCGTCGTCTCCGCGGCGACCCCCTACATCATGGGGTTCTCCCCCGAGCGGCGCCGCGCCGTCGGGGCCCGGTTCGTGGACGTGGGCATCGCCGAGGAGCACGCCGTCACCTTCGTGACCGCCCTCGCCCGCGCGGGGGCCCATCCCGTGCTCGGGATCTACGGGACCTTCCTGCAGCGCGCCTACGACGAGCTGTGGCACGACCTGTGCCTGAACTCCGCTCCCGCCACGCTGCTCGTCTTCGGCTCGTCCGTGTTCGGCACCACCGACCAGACCCACCTGGGCTTCTTCGACCTCGCCATGCTGGGCGACATGCCCGGCCTGCGCGTGCTCGCCCCCGCCTGCCGCGAGGAGTACGAGGCGATGCTCGCCTGGTCGCTCGACCGGCGCGAGGCGCCCGTCGCCATCCGCGTGCCCGCCCGCGGGGTGGACGCGCGGCCCGACCTCGCCCCTGCCCCCGGCGAGGGCTTCGAGGCGGTCCGCTACCTCACCGTGCGCGAGGGCTCCGAGGTCGCCGTCCTCGCACTGGGCAGCTTCTTCCCCTTGGGCGAGCGCCTGGCCGACGAGCTGCGGCGCCGCGGGGTCGAGCCCACGCTCATCGACCCGCGCTTCGCCTCCGAGCTCGACCGGGACCGCCTGGAGGAGCTCGCCGCGACGCACCGCCTCGTCGTCACGGTGGAGGACGGCGTGCTGGAGGGCGGCTGGGGCGAGCGGGTGGCCCGCTACCTCGGCCCGCGCAACGTGCTCGTGCGCTGCTACGGCGTGCACGCCGGCTTCCCGGACCGCTACGACCCCCACGAGCTGCTCGCCGAGAACGGCATGACCGTCGACGCCATGGCATCCGAGGTCCTCGGCCTGCTCGGGCGCTAGAAGGGCTCCCACCGATCGCGTTCTCGCGCTGCGCCCCCCGTGACGAAGCGGGCGCAGCTTGGGCCCGCGCGCCCTCCGCAGGGGCGCGCGGGACCGCATGGACCGGTCCGCGTTTCCCGGGGAGGACGCTGGGGCCCGCATGCGGGCGGGCGCACTCTACGCAGCGTAGGTGGCGCGCACCGCGGCCCGTCCCCATAATGGGATGCGCGCCAGCCGCGCCGGCCGCGCCCCGCGCCTCGACACCCCCGCCCGCATCCCGATGATGCGCGGGACGGCCATCGGGCGCCCCCTCACGACCCCGAACCGAAAGGACCGCGATGTCCACCTACCTGACCGCCGACACCATCCGCGCCCTGCGCGAGGGCCGCGGGCTCACCCAGCGCGGGCTCGCCGAGCGCATCGGCGTGACCGACAAGGCCGTCTCCAAATGGGAGAGCGGCCGCGGCCTGCCCGACATCTCGCTCATCGAGGACCTCGCCCGCGCCCTAGGCGTGTCGGTCGCCGAGCTGCTCACCGGCGACGTGCGCACGAACGCCAACCGCGCCGGCAACATGCTGCGCTCGAAGCTCTACGTCTGCCCGATCTGCGGCAACGTCGTGCACGCTCTGGGCGAGGGCTCGTTCTCCTGCTGCGGCGTGCAGCTGCCCCCGCTCGAGGCCGAGGAGGCCTCCGAGGACGGGGAGCACGCGTTTCGCGTCGAGCGCGTCGAGAACGACTGGCTCGTGACGCTCGACCACCCCATGACCAAGGAGCACTTCGTGAGCTTCATGGCCTACGTCACCTCGGACACGGTGACCGTCACGAGGCTCTACCCCGAGCAGGACGCCCAGACGCGCTTCCCCATGCGCGGCAGCGGCACGATCCTCGTCCACTGCAACCGCCACAGGCTGTTCCGCGCCCGGACCCCGCGCATCCGCCGCGCGGCCCCCGGCACCCTGCCGCGGGGATAGCCGGACGGCACCGGCGGCGGGACGCGGGCCCCTGCCG
>NZ_JAQECM010000003.1:0-112262 GCF_027669965.1 Candidatus Collinsella stercoripullorum
CCTCGCGGTCGACGTGGACGGTGACGGCCGGTCCGCCGCGGGGCCGGCGGACGACGTCCCGGACTCGTTCACGCTCGTGTACCCGGAGGAGGCGCGCGCCCGCGTGACGCCCGCCCCCCGCCCCCCGCGCGACTCCTACAGCTACACCTCGCTGTCCGCGGAGCTCCATGCGGATCCGGAGGACCGCGCCCCGGCGCGCGCCGCCGGATCGGATGCCGTGGACGCCCTGAACGCCGCCGCGGTCCCCGACGAGCCCGTCCCGGGGTCCGGGGTGGAGCTGTCGCCTGTCGCGGCCTGCGTCACCGATGTGGTCGAGGTCGACGGGGTCGGAGCCGCGACCGCCGCGCCCGCGATCGCCGTGGCCGCGTCGGACCCGGCCACGCGGGGCGCCGACGGCGATCCGACCGCGCTCGGGTCGGCCTTCCATGCCGCCGCGCAGTGGCTGATCGAGACGGGCGCTGACACCGTGCCCGCGGAGCGCGTCGACGCGCTCGCGCGCTACTGGGGCGTGACGCCCGCCCAGCGCGTGCGGCTCGAGGCGGCGCTCGCGCGCTGGGAGGCCTCGCGCGCCCGTGCCGAGCTCATGGCATGGCCGCAGGTCCGCGCCGAGGTCCCGTTCTTCTCCGTCGGCCTGGACGACGCAGAGGTCCGCGCGCGGTTCGGCGCCTATGCGGAGGGGGCGATCGACGCGCTCGCGACCGATCCGTCGCATCCGGGCGCGGCGCTCGTCATCGACTACAAGACCGGCGGGAGCCCCGATGAGACGCCCGAGCGGCTGCGCGAGAAGCACGCGCTGCAGGCCCGCGTGTACGCCGACGTGCTGCACCGCGCCGGGTTCGCCGAGGTCGAGCTGCGCTTCGTGCGCGTCGAGGTCCCCGATTCCGAGAACCCCGGCGAGCCCCAGGCCGTCACCTACCGTCTGTGACGGCTCGGCCGGTCTCCCGTCCCATCTGAAACCACCCGCGCCCCGCGGCGCTGCTCCCCGCCCCGGGGTGCAGCGCCGTGCCCCGGGAGGCCGGGCACCTGCCCCGACGACGCCGCACCGTGCCCGGGATGCCGGGCACTTGCCCCGGAAACGCCGGGGCATGCCCCAGGGACGCCTCGCCCAACCCCGGGAAGCCCGGTTTCACCCTGAGACAGGGGAAACCGGGCTTCCCGGGGCGGGGCGCTCCCTTCCGGGGGTAGCGCGCCTCCAGCCGAGCGCGCCCCCCGCCCCGCCCCGCGCCCTGCCCGTCCCCGGTTTTCGTTCTCCCTATGGTTTTGCTCTGTTTGCGCGCCGCTCCGCGCCCGACGCGTTAGGATAGGCGCTCGGCCGATCCCGTCCGAGAGGAGCACCATGAAGGTATTCGTCGCCCACATGTCCGCCGAGTGCAACGAGCGCGTGACCCGCGACGCCAAGCTGTCCGATTTCAAGCTGCTGTACGGCGAGGACTGCATCGAGGCCATGCGCGTCCGCGACGTCTTCGAGGGCGCGGGGATCGAGATCGTCCCGTCGCTCTACGCGGGCATCAACCCGAGCGGCATGATCGAGCGCGAGGCCTACGATTTCATCAGCGGCCGAATCCTCGACGACCTGCGTGCCCACCTGCACGAGATCGACGCGATCTACCTCCAGCTGCACGGCGCCTCCGGCGTGCTCGGGCTGGACTGCGTCTCCGGCGAGCACGACCTGCTGCGCCGCATCCGCACCGTCACCGGCGTGCACCTTCCCATCGCGGTCTCGCTCGACCCGCACGGCAACGTGACGGCGGAGCTCGCCTCCTACACCAACATCCTGCGCTGCTACCGCGAGTCCCCGCACATCGACACCGTCGACACCTGGCGGACCGTCGCGGCCAAGCTCATCGACCTCATGCGCGACCGCCGGCCCATGCACCCGATCGTGCGCAAGCTTCCCATCATCGTGGAGGGCGAGCGCAGCGTGTCGGCCAACGAGCCCATGCGCTCCATCAACCGCCTGCTCGACGAGGCCGAGGCCGACGAGCGCGTCTTCTCCGGCTCCTACCACGTGGGCTACCTGCGCCACGACGACGACAAGCTCGGCGCCGCGGTGGTGGTCGTGCCCAACCGCCCCGAGGACGCGGGGCACTGCGCCGAGGTGGCCGACCGCATCGCGCGCTACGCGTGGGACCATCGCGCCGAGTTCACCTTCGGCGGCAACTACGGCGACCCCGCGACCGCGGTCGCGCAGGCCGTGGCCTTCGACGGCAAGACGGCCGTGATCACCGACTCGGGCGACAACTGCGGCGCGGGCGCCACGGGCTACGGCACCGTCATGGTGCGCGAGCTGCTCGCCGCCGACCTGCGCGGCAAGCGCGTGCTCGTGGCCGGCGTGAACGACCCCGCATCCTGCGAGATGCTGAGCGACCGCGCGGTGGGCGACCGCGTCGAGTTCATGCTCGGCGTGGGCGAGGACGAGGTGTCCGAGCCCGTGGCCATCTCCGGCGTGCTGTCCGTGCGCGGCGAGGCGACGCTCGGCGTCGGGGTGCGCGAGCACTCCGTGGGGCCCGCCTGCATCGTGACCGTGGACGGCACGGGGCTCGACGTCCTCGTGATGCCGCGCAACGTCCAGTACGGCCACATGGAGCAGTTCGCCGCGGCCGGCGTCGACTTCCACGACTACGACATCGTCGTCGTCAAGATGGGCTATCTCGACACCTACCTAATCCCCGAGACCGCCTACCACGTCATGGCGCTCACCGGCGGCCCCACCGACCAGATCTACGAGAAGATCCCGCTGCGCCGCATCTTCCGCCCCATGTGGCCCATCGACGAGATGGACGAGCTCGTCTACATCGAGTAGCCGAGGGGTCGGTTGGGGACGGGTTCGTTTCATCCCATCGCGCTGGGAGGGGTCGGTTGGGGACGGGTTCGTTCCAACCCATTCCGCCGCGGGCGCCCTTCCGCCCGCGGCGCCGTGTCCGCGCCGTGCGGTAGAATGCTTTTCAGCAAGCACGTGAGAGATCCGAGGAGCATATCGGCCTATGGCGTTCGTCCACCTGCACAACCACACCGAATACTCCATGCTCGACGGCGCGACGCGCATCGGCGACATGGTGAACCGCGCCGTCGAGCTGGGGATGCCCGCCGTCGCCATCACCGACCACGGGTACATGTACGGCGTGCCCGAGCTGGGCCTCGCCTGCGACGCCGTGAACCACGGCACGCCCGAGTACAAGGTGTGGAGCCACGACAAGTCGTTTCTGACCAAGGGGCGCCGCGACGAGCTCGAGGTCCCCGACCCCGAGAAGAACCCGCGCGGCTACGCGCAGTTCCAGCGGGACATGGAGGAGTGGGACCGCTCCGGCAGCCTGGACGCCACCAAGCCCCCGCTCGTCATCAAGCCCATTTTCGGGTGCGAGGTCTACTTCACCCCGGACGATACGCTCGCACGCGACCGCAAGCCCGAGCTCTACCACATGGTGCTGTTCGCCCGCAACGAGACGGGCTACGTGAACCTCATGCAGACGGTTTCGGAGGCCGCGGTCGACGGCTTCTACTACAAGCCCCGCGTCACCCTGGACAACCTGCGCCGCCACCGCGAGGGGCTCATCGCCAGCTCGGCGTGCATCGCGGGGATCATCCCCAAGTGCATCGACCGCGGCGACCTCGACGCCGCGGTGCGCTGGGCGGAGACCTTCCGCGACCTGTTCGAGCCCGGCAGCTTCTACATCGAGATCCAGGAGCACGGCATCACCACCGATTCGGGCCTTACCGACGAGCAGCTCGACCGCCAGCTCATCGACATCGCCAACCAAGTCGGCGTCAAGGTCATCGCCACCAATGACTTCCACTACCTCACGCGCGACGACGCGCCGGTGCAGGACATCATGATGTGCATCGGCATGAACTCCAAGGTAGACGATCCCAACCGCATGCGCATGCAGGGCTCCGAGTTCTACATGAAGACCGAGGAGGAGATGCGCGCGCTGTTCCCGTACTGCCCGGAGGCGTGCGACAACACGGTCGAGATCGCCGAGAAGTGCAACGTGGAGCTCGAGTGGGGCAAGATCATCCTGCCCCGCTACCCGCTGCTCGACGAGGGGGAGACCCACGAGAGCCAGTTCCGCCGCGAGTGCGAGGAGGGCCTGGCCAAGCGCTACGGCGAGGACTGGCGCGACCAGGTGATCGGCGGCGTCTCCATCAGCGAGCGCTTCGAGTACGAGTACAAGGTCATCTGCGACAAGGGCTTCGCGGCCTACTTCCTCATCGTGGCCGAGTACGTGCGCTGGGCCAAGCAGAACGGCATCGGCGTCGGCCCGGGCCGCGGCTCGGCGGCGGGCGCGCTCGTCGCCTACGCCATGGACATCACCACCTTCGACCCGCTGTCGAACGGCCTCATGTTCGAGAGGTTCCTCTCACCGGAGCGCTCGGAGATGCCCGATATCGACATGGACTTCGACGATGAGCGTCGCCTCGAGGTCATCGAGCACGTGCGCCAGCTCTACGGCCCCGAGAAGGTCACCCACGTCATCACCTACTCGACCATCAAGGCGAAGCAGGCCATCAACGACGCCGCGCGCGTGCTGGACTACCCGGTCTACATCGGCCAGCGCCTGTCAAAGATGATCTCGAGCGACCCCTCCGTCAAGCTCAAGCAGGTGCTCACCCGCGTCGAGGGCAAGGAGGACCTCTACAACCCCGATTTCGCCGAGGCGTATCAGAAGGACGACGACTCCCGGCGCATCATCGACGCGGCGCTCGCCATCGAGGGCCTGACGCGCGGCGAGGGCGTGCACGCGTGCGCCGTCCTCATCTGCCGCGACCCGGTCAACGAGCACGTGCCCACGAAGCTCGACACCAAGGGCGGCGTGGAGATCACCCAGTACGAAGGCCACACCGTGGCGGACATGGGCCTGCTCAAGATGGACTTCCTGGGCCTGCGCACGCTCACGGTCATCTCCAAGGCCAAGGCCAACATCAAGGCGAACCACGGCATCGACATCGACGTGGACGCGATCCCCTTCGACGACCCCAAGATCTTCGAGCTCATGCAGGCCGGCCATACCGCGGGCGTGTTCCAGATCGAGTCCGCGGGCATGACCGCGACCATCAAGAACATGAAGCCGACCGAGTACAAGCACGTGGTCGCTCTGATCGCCCTGTACCGCCCGGGCCCGCTCGGCGCGGGCATGGTCTCGTCCTACATCAACCGCATGAACGGCAAGGAGCCCGCCGTCTCCTACGACCCGCGCCTGGACGACATCCTGGGCGAGACCTACGGCACCATGGTCTACCAGGAGCAGGTCATGAACATCTCGGTCGAGATGTGCGGCTTCTCCAAGGGCGAGTCCGACTCGCGCATCCGCAAGCCGGTGGCCAAGAAGAAGATCAAGATGCTCACCGAGCAGGTCTTCAACTGGTCGGACGGCGAGGATGAGACCATCTACGACCACTGGATGAACGGCGCGGAGCGCAACGGCTACAAGCGCGAGACCGCCCAGCGCATCTGGGACGACGTCCTCGAGTTCGCGTCCTACGCGTTCAACAAGTCGCATTCGGCGGGCTACGCCATCCTGGTCATGCAGACCGCGTGGCTGAAGGCGCACTATCCGCACGAGTACATGGCGGCCGTGCTCACCTCCTACACCGGCAAGACCGAGAAGATCGTGCACTACGTCTCCGCGTGCCGGCACGACGGCATCCCCGTCCTGCCGCCCGATGTGAACGAGAGCGGCCGCGAGTTCACGGCGACCGCCGAGGGCGTCCGCTTCGGCCTCGCCGGCATCCGCGGGGTGGGCGAGGGCGTGGCCGACGCGATCATCGAGGAGCGCGAGCGCGGCGGCGCTTTCAAGAACCTGCACGACTTCGTGGACCGCGTGGACTCCAGCCAGGCCAACCGCCGCGTGATCGAGGCGCTCATCAAGGCGGGCGCCTTCGACGCCAGCGGCTACCCGCGCCGCCAGCTCATGAGCTTCGTGGACAAGAACAACCCGGAGAACATCATCGACGCCGCGGTCAAGCGCCAGAAGGACCGCGCCGCGGGGCAGACCTCGCTGTTCGACGTGTTCGGCGATGTGGAGGGGTCGGGCTTCGAGGTCGTCGTGCCCGAGCCGGACGGCCAGGAATGGGACCGCCACATGAAGCTGTCCGCCGAGCGCGACGTGCTGGGCATCTACGTGTCCGACCACCCGCTGCGCCCGTTCGAGTACGCGCTCGCCAAGTCGCGCGAGTACTCGCTGTCCCAGATCGACACCGGGTTCGAGATCGCCAGCCCCACGGGCGAGGGAACCGTCAACCAGGAGATTCCCGAGGGCAAGCCGTTCTGGTTCGCCGGCATGGTGGCCGAGGTCTCCAAGCGCGTGACGAAGAACGGCGACCCCATGGCCATCGTGCGCATGGAGGACATGGAGGGCGAGGCCACGGTCGTGGTGTTCCCCAAGACCTACAAGGAGTGCGAGAGCTGCCTGTACGGCGAGACGGACCCCGAGACGGGCGCCGTGCTGTCCGACGCGTTCATCCGCGTGCGCGGCAAGCTCGAGCGGTCCGACCGCGGCGACCAGATCATCGCGCAGGAGATCCTGCCGCTCGAGCTGTCCGAGGAGAACAACCGCCCCAAGGTGTTCGAGATCATGGTGCCGAGCTCTCGGTTCTCCCAGGGGAACATGGCCCGCCTGGCCACCGTGCTGTCCACCAACCCCGGCGGGGACCGCGTCGAGCTGTTCATCGAGCAGAACGACGGCCAGACGATGCGCGCGGAGATCCCCGTGCGCGTGAACGCCCGCAGCATCCCGCTGCTCGCCGAGGTCAAGGGCATCGTCGGCAGCCGCGGCCGCGTCACCGTGGTGTAGCGCCGGCGGGTCCGGCGCCGGCGCTGTCGGGATTATAGGGCACGGATCGGTGCGGTCGCTTCCTTCGGTGGGGGGCGGCCGCATCCGCATTCGGGGCGCTCGGGGACGGCGCCGTCGGGATGCGAGCGGGCGCGGTAGAGGTCCCCCGGGGGTCGCGTGCTCCGATCGCGCTCTGCCCTCCTTGAATCTCGCATTCGCCGCCCTGGTTCGTCGCCGCGTCTCCCGCATGTGTTGCCTCAGCGCGTCGCCCTGCCGCCGCGGGCGCCGATTTTTCGTTCGTTTTCCGATTCCTGGCACGAAAACGCTGTTTGGGGGAGTGTCGATCATGCAACGGCCTCCCACGTTCGCTCGGTGCCGCCTCCAGGCCCCTTCGCCCGTCAGGTTTTTGTCGGGTGATGGGTCATGGAGGCTCCGGCGTGGTATTCCACGGGCCGCGGATGCCCTTCCGATGCGCCGGAAGCCTCTGTATCCGACCCTTTGCCCGCCGGTTGCCCGGAGCACCCTCCCCCAAACGGTGAAATCGTGCCAGGAAGCTGAACACGAACGCAACAGAGTATCGCGTCACGAAAAGTGGTGCGGGCGGGCCGGCTGGCCGTCGCCTCGAGTACGCGGCCTCATCGTTTGTGTTCCTTTGCGAGGTTTTGCCGTGGAGCTCGGTCGCGTAGCGCGACTGCGCCCCGTCGCGCGCATGAACCGTTTCCATCTTTACCTGCGCTGACGGCGCGGTGTCGGATTTCGTTCGGCTCTGTGCCGTCGTACGTTCAAGATCTTGTCAGCGACCGGTGGATTTCCGTACAGGACAGGGTGATATCCCTATGTCTCACGGGGCCTGCTCGCCTGCGACGGGAAGGGGGTGAAACGATCGCAGAGGGCTCGGGTCTCCGTACGAATCGAGCGAGGCGGGATGCACGGTTCGTCGAGACGGCTTTCGCCGGATGCCGTGCCGTCGTGAAGGAGGTCGGACTGATGCCGCGACATGAGGTTATACTGAGTCTAAACATTCCGACGCTCGATATGGGGAGACGGTTGGCCATGCTGACATCTACGCTGACGAAATGGGGAAACAGCCAGGGAATCGTTCTTCCCAAATCGGTTTGCGAGGACCTCCGCCTGAAGCCGGGTGACAAGCTCAACCTCCAGGTCGTCGATGGCGAGCTGCGCGCCCGCCCTGTCGGGGCGCATACCATCCGCACCTTGCTCGAGGGGTATGACGGTTCGGTGCCGGACCGGGTGGATTATTGGGAGGGCTGGGGCGGTCCCGTCGGGAAGGAGATGTGGTAGGTGCTGTACCGAAAGGGCGATATCGTCGTCAACAGGTATTCCGACCCGGTGGGGCACGAGCCTGCATATTCCCGGCCGGCGCTCGTGGTGAGCGAGGATTTCTTCAACATGTCGACGTCTATGGCGCTGCTGTGCCCCATCACCTCGTCGGACCACGCGTTTCCGCTCCACATCGAGCTTCCTGAGGGGTTGAGCGTGCACGGCCGGGTGGTGACGGAGCAGATCCGGGCGTACGACCTGGAGTTCCGGCAGCCCGAGGTGGTCGACCACCTCGATGCCGACTCCGGTACCATGGCCGCGATCACCGAGTGCATCCGTTCGTTCTTCTGAGGCGAGCCGGGCTGCTGCCGGGCGCTGCGGTGCGCACTCGGTTTCGCGCCGGCCCGAGCCGGCGGCATCCTGCGCCATACATGACGGTGCCCCGCGCGGCGGATACCGTGCGGGGCACCGAGGTGGGGCTCTCGGAGTCGAGCGAGCTCGGCTACTTCTTGATCCAGCTGAACATGGAGCGGATCTTCTCACCGGTCTTCTCGATCTCGTGCTCGTTGATCTTCTCGCGCTGCTCGAGCAGCCACTTGTGGCCGTTCGCGCAGTCGTCCACGAACTCCTGGGCGAAGGAGCCGTCCTGGATGCGCGCCAGGATCTGCTTCATGGCCGCGCGGCTCTCCTCGTTGATGACCTTCGGCCCCGCGTAGTACTCGCCGTACTCGGCCGTGTTGGAGATGGAGTAGTTCATGAAGTGGATGCCGCTCTCGTACATGAGGTCCACGATCATCTTCATCTCGTGGTAGCACTCGAAGTAGGCGAGCTCAGGCGGGTAGCCGGCCTCGGTGAGCGTCTCGAAGCCCGCCTTCACGAGCTCGACGAGGCCGCCGCAGAGCACGGCCTGCTCGCCGAACAGGTCCTCCTCGGTCTCCTCCTTGAAGGTGGCCTTGATGATGCCGGAGCGCGCGCCGCCCACGCCCCAGCAGTAGGCGAGCGCGATATCCCAGGCGTCGCCGGTGGCGTCCTGCGCCACGCAGGCCAGGTCGGGCACGCCGGAGCCCTCGGTGAACTGGCGGCGCACGATGTGGCCGGGGCCCTTGGGCGCGCACATGATGACGTTCACGTCCTCGGGCGGCACGATGTATCCGAAGTGGATGTTGAAGCCGTGGGCGAACGCGAGGGTGTCGCCGGCCTTCAGGTGGTCCTTGATGTGCTCCTCGTAGACCTTGGGCTGGGTCTCATCGGGGGTGAGGATCATGATGACGTCGGCTTCCTCGGCGGCGGTGTCCATGTCGACCACCTTGAGGCCGGCCTCCTCGGCCTTCGCCCAGGAGCTGGAGCCCTCGCGCAGGCCGACGCGCACGTCGCAGCCGGAGTCGAGCAGGTTCAGCGCGTGGGCGTGGCCCTGGGAGCCGTAGCCGATGATGGCCACCTTCTTGCCCTGGATGACCTCGGGGTTGCAGTCGGATTCGTAGTAGATCGTAACAGCCATGCGTTTCTCCTTAGTTGATCGTGGCTGGTGTTACCTGGTAGGGAAGGCACGCCCGGGACTTTGGGGGACTTTCGGGGACGGGGTCATTTTTACCCATCTTCCGATGGGCGCCGTGTCGCCGGCGTTCCGTGGGACATGGGTAAAAATGACCCCGTCCCCGAAAGTCCCAGCCGGCCCCGAACGGCGCCCGGGGCCGCGCTAGCGGTCGCTCGCCCCGCGGCTCATGGCGATCTTGCCGGTGCGCGTGAGCTGGCGGATCCCGTAGCTGCGGAACAGGTCCTCCATGGCGTCGAGCTTGCTTGCCGTGCCGGTCGCCTCCACCGTGAGCGAGTTCTTCCCCACGTCCACGATGTTCGCGCGGAAGATGTTGGCGATCTCGATGATCTCGTGGCGCCGGTCGGGCGGGGCGATCACCTTGAACAGCACGAGCTCGCGCTCGATGGCGTCGGTGTCGGTGAGGTCGGAGATCTTGTAGACGGAGACGAGCTTGTGCAGCTGCTTGGTGAGCTGCTCGTAGGCGACCTCGTCGGCGTCGACGATGATCGTCATGCGGCTCATGGTGAGGTCCTCGGTGGGGGCCACGGTGAGCGAGTCGATGTTGAACCCGCGGCGCGAGATGAGGCCGGTCACGCGCGACAGCACGCCGGGCTTGTTCTCGACGAGGACGGACAGGATGTACTTCACGTCACTCACCTCCCTTCCGGGCGGACTCGTCCAGGACGGTGTCCGCCGTCGCGCCCGCCACGTGCGCGTCCGCGTCGTCGTCGGTGAGCGGCAGGGGATGCGCGATGGCGCCGCTCGTCTCGCCGGCCGGGCTCATGCCCTTCTCGGTCACGCGGACGCCGCCGAGGGTGACGTCGATGGCGCCGATGATGTCGTCGATCGCCGCGCCGGGGGCCACCATGGGGTAGACCGTCTGGGCGGTGGGGATGACCACGTCGAGCAGGAAGGGGCCGTCCGCGGCGAGCATCCGGTCGAGGGCGCCGTCGACCTGGTCGGGATGGGTGATGCGCTCGGCGCCCCAGCCGTAGGCCTCGGCGAGCAGGACGAAATCGGGGTTGGCGGTGAACTCGGTGCAGCTGTAGCGCTCGTGGTAGAACAGGCGCTGCCACTGGTGGACCATGCCGAGCGCGTTGTTGTTGATCAGCAGGACCTTCACCGCCACGCCGTTGCCGACGGCGGTCGCCATCTCCTGGATGTTCATCTGCAGGGAGCCGTCGCCGGCGACGCAGACCACCTGGCAGTCGGGTCTGCCGATCTTGGCGCCGATGGCCGCGGGGAAGCCGAAGCCCATGGTGCCCAGGCCGCCGCTCGAGATGAAGGTGCGCGACTCCTCGCGATGGATGTGCTGGTGCGCCCACATCTGGTGCTGGCCGACCTCGGTGGTGACCACGCTCGCGTGCGGGTCGAGCTTGGCGGAGAGCTTCTCCAGCACGATCTCGGGGGCGATGCGGTCGGGGTAGTCGGCGAAGTCGGCGGTGTAGAACGGCCAGCGCTCGCGCCAGGAGAAGCAGGTGTCGACCCAGTCCCCGTCGACCGGTTCGGCCCCGATGCGCGCGATGCGCTCGTTGATGGCGGCGACCACGGCGCGCGCGTCGCCGACGATGGGCACCTGCGGGTCGCGGACCTTGCCGATCTCGGCGGGGTCGATGTCGATGTGGATGACCTTCGCGTGGGGGGCGAACTCGGAGAGCTTGCCGGTCACGCGGTCGGAGAAGCGCGCGCCGACGGCGATGATGAGGTCGCACTCGGTCACCGCCATGTTGGCGTACTTGGAGCCGTGCATGCCCACCGGTCCGAGGTTGAGCGGGTTGGAGCAGGGCATAGCGGCCTTGCCGAGCAGCGTGGTGACCACCGGGATCCGCATGGTCTCGGCGAGCTCGACCACTTCGTCGCAGGCATGGCTGGACACCACGCCGCCGCCCACCATGAGCAGCGGCCGGCGCGCCGCGCGGATGAGCTCGACTGCCTGCTTGACCTGCTTGGCGTTCCCGCGGTAGGTGGGACGGTAGCTGGGGATGCCCACCGAGTCCGGGTAGTGGAACACCATCTGCTCGCCGGCGAGGTCGCTCGGCACGTCGATGAGCACCGGGCCGGGGCGACCGGTGCTGGCGATGTAGAACGCCTCGCGGATGGTGCGGGTGAGGTCGTCGTTGGACTGCAGCAGGAAGCTGTGCTTCACCACGGGCATGGTGATGTCCACGATATCGGCCTCCTGGAAGGCGTCGGTGCCGATGACCCCGCGCGTGACCTGGCCCGAAATCACCACGAGGGGCACCGAGTCCATGTAGGCGGTGGCGATGCCCGTGACCGTGTTGGTCGCCCCCGGGCCGCTCGTCACGAGCGCGACGCCCACGCGCCCGGTGGCGCGTGCGTAGCCGTCGGCCTCGTGGACCGCGGCCTGCTCGTGGCGGGCGAGGATGTGGCGGATCTTGGTGGAGTCGTACAGCGCGTCGTAGATCTTGATGGCCTGGCCGCCGGGGTAGCCGAAGACCGTGTCGACGCCCTCGGCCTCGAGGCTGGCGATGAGCGCCTGCGCGCCGGTCATGGTCTCGCCCTCGTGCTCGGTGGCGCTCCCCGGTCCGAACGGCTCGCCGGAGGCGGCGCGTGCCTTGCGGGCCAGCCGCGCCTCGCGGCTCATGTCGACCGGCTCGGCGCGCCGCGCGCCCGCGGCGCTCGTGCAGCGGGACTGGCGGATGTCGTCGGGCATGTCCGGGGTGCGCGGGCTGCCGGCGGGTGCGGATGTGCGGTCGGTGTCCGTCATGAGAGGTACGCCCCCTTGTCTGCGCTCGTGACGAGCTTCGCGTAGCGCGAGAGCACGCCGTGGGTGTACTTGGGCTCGGGCGGCTGCCAGGCGGCGCGCCGGCGCTCGAGCTCGTCGGCCTCCACGCACAGCTCGAGCGTGCCGGCCTCGATGTCGATGTCGATGATGTCGCCCTCGTGGACCAGGGCGATGGGGCCGCCCGCGGCGGCCTCGGGGCTCACGTGCCCGATGCAGGGGCCCTTGCTCGCGCCGGAGAAGCGGCCGTCGGTGATGAGGGCGACGGAGTGGTCGAGGCCCATGCCGCAGATGGCGGAGGTGGGGGTGAGCATCTCGCGCATCCCCGGGCCGCCTGCCGGCCCCTCGTAGCGAATGACGACGACGTCGCCCTCGCGGATCTGCCCGCCGAAGATGGCCTCGCAGGCCTCCTCCTCGCTGTCGAAGACGCGCGCGGGCCCGCGGTGGCGATACATGTCCGGCGCGCAGGCGCTGCGCTTGACCACGCCGCAGTCCGGCGCGAGGCTGCCGCGCATGACCTTGAGCCCGCCGATGGGGGAGTAGGCGCCCTCCACGGTGCGCACGATCTCCCCGTCGGGCTCGGGGCAGGAGGCGATCCAGTCCGCCATCGTCCCGTGGCAGGTGAGGGCGTCCCCGTCGAGCAGGCCGGCGCGGCCGAGCACGCCGATGATGGCGGGGATGCCGCCCACGGCGTTCAGGTCCTCGATATGCAGCGGGCCCGCGGGGGCGATGCGCACGATGTTGGGGGTCTCGTCCGAGACGCGGTCCCAGTCGTCCATGGAGACGGGGCAGCCTGCGGCATGGGCGATGGCGGTGAGGTGCAGCATGGTGTTGGTCGAGCCGCCGAAGGCCATGTCGAGCACCATGCCGTTGCGGATGGAGCGCTCGTTCAGGATATCGAGGGCGCGGGTGCCCGCACGCACGAGGTCCATGACCTTCATGCCCGTCCGCTTGGCCAGGCGGATGCGCTCGGAGAACACGGCGGGCACGGTGCCGTTGCCGGGAAGCGCCAGGCCCAGCGCCTCGGCCAGGCAGCAGATCGAGTTCGCGGTGAACATGCCCGAGCAGCTGCCGCAGGTGGGGCAGGCGGTGTTCTCGAGCCACGCGCACTCCTCCTCGGTCATGGTGCCGGCGGTGACCTGCCCCACGGCGTCGAAAAGCGTGTTCAGGTCCGTCTGCCTCCCGCACCTGTCGCGGCCGGCGAGCATCGGGCCGCCGGAGACGAGCATGGTGGGGATGTTCAGCCGCGCCGCGGCGATGAGCATGCCGGGGACGATCTTGTCGCAGGAGGGGATGAGGACCATCGCGTCGAACTGATGCCCCTGGATGGCGCATTCGACGGAGTCGGCGATGACCTCGCGGCTCGTGAGCGAGTAGCGCATGCCCTCATGGTTCATGGCGATGCCGTCGCATACGCCGATGGTGTTGATCTGGAGCGGGGTGCCGCCGGCCAGCCGCACGCCCGCCTTGACGGCGTCGGCGATCTGCTGGAGGTGGATGTGGCCGGGGATGACCTCGTTCTGGGCGGAGACGACCGCCACGAGCGGTCGCTCGAGCTCCTCGTCGGTGAGCCCGTCGGCTTTGAGGAGGCTGCGGTGGGGCGCTCGCGCCAGCCCCTTCTTGATGGCATCGCTTCGCAGGTGCATGGTCCCTCGATTCCTGTCCGACTGCGTATCAGGCAATGCGAGGGCACGGCGGCTGCTCGATCGATGCCCGTGACGGGGGCGTCCGGCGCGGCGTAGTTGCGCGTGCCGCAGCGCCGGGGGTCTCCCGCGGCGGCATCGCGCGTTCAGCCGGGCTGCTCGAGGGTGTGTTCCCGACCGTCCGCCGCGGGTTCTCACGGTCCCCGCTCGCTGTGGCACGCACGTCCGGTACTCGCCCTGTCGTCGCATTTGCTGAGTTGCTTTACTATGCTACAGCACAGGGGCGAAGGGCAAGGGTCATCGTGCCCGGAGGCGCTTTAGTCGACGAAAGTTAACAATCGGCCGGCGAGCGGACGGCGGAATCCGCGCGCCGGCCCAGGGGTCCGGGCGTCCCGGCCGCGGTGCCCGCCCCGGCGGGCCCGTCGGCACTCGGCTACAGCATGGTCTGGCTCGCGTGCGGCTCGAAGCCCGCCTCGCGCAGCGCGTCGATGATCTGCGCCTTGTGCTCCGCGCCGTAGGCCTCGATGGTCACGCGCAGCTCCACCGCTGCGTTGCGGTTGGTGCTCACGAACTGGTTGTGCTCCAGCTTGATGACGTTGCCGTTGCGCTCCGCGATGGCGCTGGCCACCTTGACGAGCATGCCCGGGCGGTCGGGGAGCAGCACGCTCACCGTGAAGATGCGGTCGCGCTGGATGAGGCCGTGCTGCACCACGCTCGACATGGTGATGACGTCCATGTTGCCGCCGGACAGGATCGACACGACGCGCCTGTTCTCGGCGGGCAGATGCTTGAGCGCGGCCACGGTGAGCAGGCCGGAGTTCTCGA
Source organism: Candidatus Collinsella stercoripullorum (assembly GCF_027669965.1). Taxonomy (NCBI): domain Bacteria; kingdom Bacillati; phylum Actinomycetota; class Coriobacteriia; order Coriobacteriales; family Coriobacteriaceae; genus Collinsella; species Candidatus Collinsella stercoripullorum. Next base: position 14,797 of record NZ_JAQECM010000003.1, read on the forward strand.
CGATCATCTTGTGGTTCTCGACCATGTCGAGGAAGGCGACGATGAGCTCCTCGTCGGGCACGCGGATGACGCCGTCGAGGTTCTCCTGCAGGTAGGGGAAGACGGCGTCGCCGCATTCGAGCACCGCGGTGCCGTCGGCGATGGTGTTGGCGCTCGGCAGCTTGACGGGACGGCCGGCCTCGAGCGCCGCGGTGAGGCATGCCGCGCCCTCCGGCTCCACGCCGATCACGCGGATCTTGGGGTTGTAGAGCTTGGCGAAGGTGGACACGCCGCAGGCGAGGCCGCCGCCGCCCACGGGGACGAGGATCGTGTCGACGAGCGGGAGCTCCTGGATGATCTCCATGGCGATGGTGCCCTGGCCCGTGGCGACGACCGGGTCGTTGAAGGGGTGGATGAAGGTGTAGCCGTGCTCTGCCGCAAGCTCCAGGGCGTGCTCGCACGCCTCGTCGTAGACGTCCCCGTGCAGGACGACCTCGGCGCCGTAGCCCTTGGTGCGCTCCACCTTGATGAGCGGGGTGGTGGTGGGCATGACCACGACGGACTTGGCGCCGGCGCGCGTGGCGGCGAAGGCGACGCCCTGCGCGTGGTTGCCGGCGCTCGCCGTGATGATGCCGCGGCCGAGCTCCTCGGGCGTGAGGGTCGAGATCTTGTAGTAGGCGCCGCGCACCTTGTAGGCGCCCGTGCGCTGCATGTTCTCGGGTTTGAAGAAGACGCGGTTGCCGGTGAGCTGGCTGAAGTGGGGGCTCTCGACGAGCTCGGTCGTCTGCGTGACCTCGCGGACCTTCTCGGAGGCCTGCTCGAATGCGTCCAAGGTGAGCATCTCGGCCATGGTATGCGCCTTCTTTCGTGTGCGATCGCTCTTTCGTAGTAAAGTATCGTAGCAAAAACGCGCGGCGCCGTCGGCGTGCCCGCGCGACCGCGTTCGCAAGGAGGCCGCCATGGACACATCCGAGGAAAGCCGGGGCAGCGCCCAGCCGCCGCTGTTCTCCCTGCGCGACGCGCAGGTGGTGCGCGCGGGCCGCACCATCCTGTCGGTCGACCGCTTCGACCTGGCGGAGGGCGAGCACGTGGCCCTGCTCGGTCCCAACGGCGCCGGCAAGTCGACCTTCATCCAGCTGCTCACCCGCGAGGTCTTCCCCCTGCACCGCGAGGAGGCGCCGGTGCGCTTCCGCGGGCAGGCCCGGCCCCTGCTCTCCGACATCAAGAGCGCGCTCGGCATCGTAAGCGCCACCATGCACGACCAGGTGCGCGTCCACCTCCCGGTGGCGGACATCGTTTGCGGCGGCGCCTTCGGCACGCTGGGGCTGCCCCGCCACGTGGAGGCGACCGGCGACGTGCGCGCACGCGCCCTCGACGCGCTCGAGCGCCTGGGGATCGCCGAGCTCGCCGACCGCGACGTGATGACGCTGTCCACCGGTCAGGTCCGCCGCGTGCTCGTGGCGCGCGAGCTCATGAGCGACCCGCGGGCGCTCATCTTCGACGAGCCGTGCACGGGCCTCGACCCCGAGGGCATGTACCATGTGCGCGACACCATGCGGCTGCTCGCCGAGGAGGGCCGCTCGGTGGTGCTCGTCACCCATTACCCGGAGGACATCATCCCGGCCATCGAGCGGGTCCTGCTCATCAAGGACGCCGTGGTGTTCGCCGACGGCCCCAAGCGCGAGCTGCTCCGCGGCGAGACGATGTCCGACCTGTTCGGCGTGCCCCTGGAGGTCGACGAGCACGACGGGTGGTACGCCATGCGCGGCCGCTACGGAGCCGGTCAGGGGGCGTAAGCCGCCGGCGGCGGCATATGCGGCGCGCTGCGCCCCGGGCGGGTATAACGCCGGTGAGGCCGTATCCGCTCGAGGGAGGGAGCACCGATGTTGTTCAAGAACGTGCTGGTACCCTATGACGAGTCCGAACACGCGCGAAGCGCCCTGCACGTCGCGCTCGGCATGGTGGGGGATGACGGCGACGCCCGCGTGCACGTGGTCTCGGTCGTCTCGGTGGGGGCGGTCAGCGCGCCCTCGCTTTCCGGGGGAGCCTTCGACGACCCCTACGCGATGGGCGGCTTCGACTACGACGCGATGATGGGCGCGCTCGTCCAGCGCATGCGCACGGACATGGAGCGCGTCATCGCCGACGCCCGCGACGGCGCGGTGTGCCGGGTGGACGTGAACGCGGTCGTCGCTCCGTCGGCGGTCGAGGGGATCGCGGACTACGTGGAGAGCCACGGCATCGACCTCGTCGTCATGGGGCGCCGCGGGCTGGGCGCCCTGCGCGGCATGCTCGGCTCGGTGAGCTTCGGCGTGCTCCGCTCGGTCGACGTGCCCGTCCTGACGGTGAAGTAGCGCCGCCGCGCCCGTATCGTGGCGTTCGCGTGCAGACGGCCGCCGATGTTTGCCGACCTCGGCCGTGGGCATAATAGGCTCACGTACATACGCGACGAGAAGGGAAAGATACATGGCTACCTTCTATAAGAACGACGACACCTTCCTGGCCGGCATCTCCGGGGACGCCGCCCCCGCCGGCTTCGAGGCGCTCGATCCCAACACGGTCGACGCCGCGACCGAGAAGCACGTCCCCTACGTGGACGTCCAGCGCGACGGCCACATCATCCGCGTGCAGGTCGGCGAGGTGGAGCACCCCATGGAGGAGGCCCACTACATCGAGTGGGTCGCGCTCGAGGCCGACGACCGCCTCGAGGTCCATCACCTCAAGCCCGGCCAGACGCCCGTGACGTTTTTCGCCGGCGGCGTGAAGAGCGGTACGGTCTACGCGTACTGCAACCTGCACGGCCTGTGGAAGGCGACGTTCTAGGGACCGCCGGGGCCCGTTCGGGCACAGGGTTTCAGCAGGGGGCCGTCCGCGGATGCGGGCGGCCCCATCGCTGTCGAGGGGCCATGCCGCTATGATGGGGTGTGGACGACCATGGGAGGGACGAGCATGAAACTTGCGCTTGCGCAGATAGACCTGCGCCTGGGCGATCTGGAGGGCGCCCGCGCCCGCATCGCCGACCAGGCCCGGCTCGCCGCCGCCCAGGGGACGGACCTGCTGTGCACCCCCGCCCCGCTGTTCGCGGGCATGCAGCCGACCGCGCTGGTCGGCTATCCCAACTACGAGCACGCCCTGCTGCGCTGCCTGCGCGACCTGGCGCGGGAGACCGCGCACGCCGGCGCGGCGCTGCTGGTCCCCGCCGTGGTGCCGCTCGAGGGCTTCCCCCTCATGGAGGCCTTCCTGCTGCGCGAGGGGCGCTGCATCCCGCTGCGGGCGATGGCGATGGCGCGCTCCGGCCGCATGGACGCCTCCGCGTGGGAGCCGCCCGTGTTCGACGTCGCCGGGACGCGCGTCGCGGCGGTGTTCGACGCCGCCCCCGACGCCCGCCGCATCCCGCGCGGCTGCGACGTGGCGGTCCTGTTCCAGACCTCCGGTTTCTGCGCGTCCGACGGCGCGACGCACGGGGCCGCCGGCGTCGCGGACGGGCATTTCGCCGACGAGGCCGTACGGGCGGGCTCCTGGCTGGCCTACATGGCCCCCGTGGGCGCCTTCGACGAGACGGTCTTCGCCGGCGCGTCCTTCGTCATGGACGACGCCGGCTCCGTCGTGGCCGCCGCCCCCGCCTTCGAGGAGGACCTGCTCGTGTGCGAGGTGCGCCGCGGCACGGCCTCGCACGCCCTCGACGCCCGGGACCTTCCCCGCTACGAGCGCGACGAATGGCTGTGGGAGGCGCTGCGCCTGTACGTGCGCGACACGGTCGAGGCGCGCGGGCGCTCCTGCGCGGCGCTGCCCCTGGAAGGGGACCTGCCCTCCTCGCTGCTCGCCGCGCTCGCCGTGGACGCGCTGGGGTCGCGCAACGTGGTGGGGGTGCTCTGCGCCCGCAGCGACGTGTTCACCCCGCGCCAGGAGGAGCTCGAGCGGCGCCGCGTCGAGCGCGTGCGCGAGCTCGCGTCCAACCTCAACATGCGCCTGGTCGAGCGCGACCAGGGCGACGCCTCGCGCCGCATGGACCGCGACGTCCCGTCGCGCGACGGCGCGGGCCTGCGGGCGGGGATCGACGCGCTGTGCGTGGCCGACGTCGCGCACGGGCTCGACGCGTGCATCCTGTCGCCGCTGACCAAGACCGACGCCGCCCTCGCCCCCGGCGCGGCCCTCGTGTCGGGCGCGGCGCTGGCTGACGCGGCGCCGTTCGGCGACATCTACCTCACCGCGCTCGAGTTCCTCGCGCGGCACCGCAACGCCCTCGCGCCGGCGCTTCCCGCGGGCCTCGTCTCGCTCGCCGCGGTCGAGGAGCGCCTGTCCTCCATCCTGGCGGCTGCGGTGGCCTCCCGGCCCGCCGACGCCGCATGGACGGGCAGGATGGCGGCGCTGCTCGCCGGGCTCGAGCCCGCGCAGGTCGACGGCGCGCTCGAGGCGCACGTGGACCGCGACCGCCCCTTCGAGGAGGCCCCGCTCTCCGCGCGCTCGCCGGAGGCCGCGGCGGTCCTGCTCATGCTCGTGCGCCGCGGGGAGGCCCGCCGCCGCTCGCTGCCCCCCGCGCCCATGGTCTCCGCGCGCCCCTTCGCCGAGCGCGCCTGGCCGGCCTCGCTGGCCTGGTCCGACCTGGGGCGCGACGGCGAGGAGCCCGAGCGCCTGGCCGACCTGGTCGAGGAGGAGTCCCATCGGATCGAGGAACTCGGCGCCGAGCACGGCCAGCGCGTCCGCGGCGAGATCCTCGGGCTGCTGGGAAGCCTGCTCGGGCTCACCCCCGAGCAGCAGGCCGAGCTGGCGAGCGAGGAGGGCCAGCGCCGGATGCGCGAGAGCGCGGAGCGCTTCGAGAGCCAGCTGCGCCAGGCGCTCTCGTCGGGCGACGACGCCGGGGAGGAGCCCGAGGAGCCGTTTGCCGGCCAGGGGCATCCGACGGCCCTGCCGGGGCGCTTCCCGTTCTTCTCGCAGAACTGACGCGTTCAGCGCCCGCGCCGGCCCCCGCCCCTTCGCGGCGGGCCCCCGGCGGCGGGACGCCTTCAGCGCCGCCTGCTCGGCGCATCAGGCGCGCCGGCCCCTCCGACGCAGCCGCCTTCCCCGCCCGCCGTGCCCGTGCGACCCGTCCCGTGGCGCCGTTCTCCGCGACCTCGGGCCTCCGGTATGGTATAGTTTAGAACAGATGTTCGAGATTCACCCGGAGGGGAGGGAGCATGGTCATCCTGGGTATCGACCCCGGTCTCGCGAACACCGGCTGGGGCATCGTCGAGGAGCGCCGCGGCGAGGTCCGCTGCCGCGCCTACGGCTGCATCCAGACCTCCTCCGGGAGCGACCTCGCCGTCCGCCTCCGGCACATCGCGGACGACCTCACGGCCGTCGTGGAGCGCTACCGCCCCCAGGAGGCGGCATGCGAGGGCATCTATTTCGGGGCCAACGTGCGCTCCGCCATCCCGACCGCGCACGCGCGCGGCGCGGCGCTGGTGGCGGTGTCGCTCGCCGGCGTCGAGGTGGGCGAGTACACGCCCATGCAGATCAAGCAGTCCGTGGTGGGCACGGGCGCCGCGGACAAGGGCCAGGTCATCTACATGGTGCGCAACCTGCTGCATCTCGACCACGACCCCAGGCCCGACCACGCGGCGGACGCGCTCGCCTGCGCGATCTGCCACGCCAACTCGCGCCGCACCGCGGCGCTGTCGGGCTGGGAGTACGTCCAGGAGAGGGGAAACGGCTACTCATGATCACCTTGCTACACGGGACCCTCGTCGAGGCCTCGCCGAGCGCCGCGGTGCTCGATGTGGGCGGCGTCGGCTTCGAGCTCGGCATCTCCGGGACCACGGCGGCCTCGCTGCCCGTCCCGGGGTCGGACTGCCGGCTGTTCTGCCGGCTGCAGGTGCGCGAGGACGCCCTCACCCTGTTCGGCTTCGCCTCCAAGGAGGAGCGCACCATGTTCGACCGGCTCGTCGCCGTCTCGAGCGTGGGGCCGCGCCTGGCGCTCGCCGTGCTCACCACGTTCACGGTGGGGCAGCTCTACACCGTGGTGATGGCGGAGGACGCCAAGGGCATGGCGACCGTGCCCGGCGTGGGCAAGAAGACCGCCCAACGTCTGATCTTGGAACTCAAGAGCGTCTTCGCCAAGGACCGCGGGCTCCTCGCCGCCGAGGTCCCCTCCGCAGGGCAGCTCCCGCTCGGCGCGGAGCCCGCCTCGAGCGCGGTCGACGACGCCCGCGCCGCCCTGCTCTCCATGGGCTTCAGCCCGCAGGAGGCCGAGCTCGCCCTCGACGGGCTCGACGGCGCGCAGCGCGTGGAGGACCTGCTGGCGTCCGCGCTCAAGCGCATCGGGATGGAGGCATGATGTGGGAAGCCGATGACTCCGTCGACCTGTGGGCGGACGCCGCCCCCGCCCGCGGGGGCGCGCCGCATGCCGGCGAGCGCGAGGCGGGGCGGTTCGTCACGGGGGACCTCACCTCGGAGGACCTCGACGTCGAGCGCACCCTGCGCCCGCAGCGCCTGGACGACTACTGCGGCCAGGACCATATCAAGCAGAGCCTGCGCATCCTCATCCAGGCGGCCCAGTCGCGCGGCGAGTGCCTGGACCACGTGATCTTCTCCGGCCCCCCGGGCCTCGGGAAGACGACGCTCGCCGCGGTCGTGGCCAACGAGATGGGGGCGCAGATCAGGACGACCTCGGGTCCCGCCATCGCCCGGACCGGCGACCTCGCGGCCATTCTCACCAACCTGCAGGCCGGGGACGTGCTGTTCATCGACGAGATCCACCGCCTGAACCGCCAGGTCGAGGAGATCCTGTACCCCGCGATGGAGGACTTCGCGCTCGACATCGTGATCGGCAAGGGCCCCGCCGCCCGCTCCATCAGGCTCGACATCCCCCGCTTCACCCTGATCGGCGCCACCACCCGCTCGGGCATGCTCACCGGCCCTTTGCGCGACCGCTTCGGCATCTCGTTCCGCCTGGACTACTACTCCGTGGCGGACCTCGCCGACATCGTCATCCGCTCGGCGACGATCCTCGGCGTCCAGATCGACCACGACTCGGCCTGCGAGATCGCCTCCCGCTCGCGCGGGACGCCGCGCCTCGCGAACCGCCTCCTGAAGCGCGTGCGCGATTACGCCCAGGTGCGCGGGGGAGGGCGGATCGACGAGGCGATCACCCGCGAGGCGCTCGAGTTCTTCGAGATCGACGAGCTCGGTCTGGACTGGATGGACATCCGGATCCTGGAGACCCTCGTCAAGACCTTCCGGGGGCGCCCCGTCGGCCTCACCACGCTCGCGAGCGCGGTGGGGGAGGACCCCAACACGATGGAGGACGTCTACGAGCCCTACCTGCTGCAGCGCGGACTGATCGTGCGCACGCCGCAGGGGCGCGTGGCGACCGCCGTGGCCTTCGACCACCTGGGTATCGAGCCGCCGTCGGGCGTCTGACCGGCGCCTTCACCGTCGCGTAACCGGTCGCGGAGCGTCCGGGGCCCGGCGGGGCGGTTCGTTGTATGCTGTAACGGTCCTCGTCCCGCGCGTCGCATCGGAGGTACGCATGCTGTCAGACATCGAGATCGCCCATTCCGTCACGCCGCTTCCCATCCTCGACATCGCCCGCGAGGCGGGCGTCGATGAGAAGTACCTCGTCCCGTACGGCTTCGACAAGGCCAAGGTCGACTACTCCCTGCTGAGCGAGCCGACCGACCACCGGGCCAAGCTCGTGCTCGTGACCGCCATCAACCCCACCCCCGCGGGCGAGGGCAAGACCACGACCACCATCGGCCTGGCCGACGGCCTGCGCCGCCGCGGCATCAAGAGCACCGTCGCGCTGCGCGAGCCCTCGCTCGGCCCCGTGTTCGGCGTCAAGGGCGGCGCCGCGGGCGGCGGCTGGGCGCAGGTCATCCCCATGGAGGATATCAACCTGCACTTCACCGGAGACTTCCACGCCATCGGCGCGGCGAACAACCTGCTGGCCGCCATGCTGGACAACCATATCCAGCAGGGCAACGAGCTGGGCATCGACACCAAGCGCATCACGTGGAAGCGCGCCGTCGACATGAACGACCGCCAGCTGCGCCACATCGTGGACGGCCTGGGCGGCCGCGCGCAGGGCGTGCCGCGCGAGGACGGCTTCGACATCACCGTCGCGTCGGAGATCATGGCGATCTTCTGCCTGTCCACCTCCATCTCCGACCTCAAGCAGCGCCTGGGCGAGATCGTGGTCGGCTACACCTACGACGGCCGCCCGGTGCGCGCCTCCGAGCTCAAGGCGCAGGGCGCCATGGCGGCGCTCCTGAAGGACGCGCTCAAGCCCAACCTGGTCCAGACGCTCGAGCACACGCCGGCCTTCGTGCACGGCGGCCCGTTCGCCAACATCGCCCACGGCTGCAACTCCATCATGGCCACCCGCATGGCCATGCGCTTCGGGGACATCGCCATCACCGAGGCGGGCTTCGGCGCGGATCTGGGCGCGGAGAAGTTCCTCGACATCAAGTGCCGCATGACGGGGCTCGTCCCCGACGCCGTGGTCATCGTGGCCACCGCCCGCGCGCTCAAGTACAACGGCGGCGTGGCGAAGGCGGACCTCAACGAGGAGAACCTCGAGGCGCTGCGCGCCGGCCTGCCCAACCTGCTGCGTCACGTGGACAACATCCAGAACGTCTACGGCCTGCCGTGCGTCGTGGCCATCAACCGCTTCCCGTCCGACACCGAGGCCGAGCTCGCCCTCATCGAGGAGGAGTGCGAGAAGCTCGGCGTGAACGTCAAGCTCTCCGAGGTCTGGGCGAAGGGCGGCGAGGGCGCGCTCGAGCTCGCCGACGAGGTCTTGCGCCTGGTGGACGAGCCGAGCGACTTCCGCTTCTCCTACGAGGACGGCACCGATATCGCCGAGGCCATCGAGGCCGTGGCGACCAAGGTCTACCGCGCCGACGGCGTGGACTTCACGCCCGCGGCGAAGCGTCAGCTCGCCCAGCTGCGCGAGAACGGCTTCGGCAACCTGCCGGTCTGCATCGCCAAGACCCAGTACTCCTTCACCGACCAGGACAAGCTGCTCGGCGCGCCCGAGGGCTTCCGCATCACGGTGCGCGAGCTCAAGGTGTCCGCGGGCGCCCGCTTCGTGGTCGCGCTCACCGGCAGCGTGCTGACCATGCCCGGCCTGCCCAAGCATCCGGCGGCCGAGAACATCGACGTCGACGATAACGGCGTGATCAGCGGCCTGTTCTAAGCCATTTTGTCCTCACGGTCGGGGTCCCCATCCCCGGGGGCGTGGTCCTCGGCGCTTGCGCGCCTGCGGGAAACGCCCCCGGGGATGGGGACCCCGACCTGACGGCCCGGTGCCGCTTCGCTGCCGGCTTCTGCGCGGTGCGTGCCTTCGGGCCTGGGTGGGGAGCGGTCCCCGGCGCTCGCGCGCCTGCGGGAAACGCCCTCGGGGAAGGGCTCCGACCTGTCTTCGGTTCCGCTTCGCTGCCGGCATCTGCGCGGTGCGGATGCCCATGGGTATCGGGCGGACGTGTTTCCGGTTTGTGACGGTTCCCCGGGGGACCGGTTGCCGGTGGCGGGCGGGGCTGCTGCGGTGTAGCCTAGTGAGCGTTTCGCCCGACGACGAAAGGATGGCCCGTGGCGACGATTATCGATGGCAAGGCGCTGGCGGCGCGGATGCGCGAGCGCGCGGCGGCCGATGTCGCCTTCCTGGCGGAGCGCGGCATCTCGTGCGGGCTCGCCGTGGTGCTCGTGGGCGACGACCAGGCGTCGGCGACCTACGTCCGCTCCAAGCTGCGCGACTGCGAGCAGTGCGGCATCCGCTCGTTCGACTGCAAGCTCCCCGCCGACACGCCCCAGGACGAGCTCATGGCGCTCATCGCCGAGCTGAACGCCGACCCGGAGGTGACGGGCATCCTCGTGCAGATGCCGCTGCCCTCCCATCTGGACACCGAGGCCGTCGTGCTCGCGGTGGACCCCGAGAAGGACGTCGACGGCTTCCACCCCCTCAACATGGGAAGGCTCGTGCGCGACCTGCCGGGCCTGCGCCCCTGCACGCCCGCCGGCATCATGGAGATGCTCGACGCCTACGGCATCGACCCCGCGGGGAAGAACGCCGTGATCGTGGGGCGCTCCTCGATCGTGGGCAAGCCGATGTCGCTCATGCTGCTCTCCCGCAACGCCACCATCTCCGTCGCCCACTCCCACACCGATCCGCGCGAGCTTGCGCGGATCTGCCAGAGCGCCGACATCCTCGTCGCCGCCTGCGGCGTCCCCAAGATGATCAAGGGGCCCTGGGTGAAGCCGGGTGCCACGGTGATCGACGTGGGCATGGACCGCGACGAGGAGGGGAGGCTCTGCGGCGACGTCGACTTCGCCTCCGCTGAGGCCGTCGCCGGGGCCATCACGCCGGTGCCCGGCGGCGTGGGCCCCATGACGCGCGCCATGCTCATGACGAACGTCGTCATGGCGGCGCGCCTGCAGCACGGGCTGTAGGCGCCGGGGCGCAGCGCCCCCGCGGCGTGTCAATGTCCGCACGGCGCGCTACACTGTGGTCGTTCGGCAGTCGATAAGCCGGGGCGTCCCGGCGCGAAGGAGGCACCATGCCCTGCACGACCATCCTGGTGGGCAAGCGCGCGAGCTACGACGGGTCCACGATCGTCGCCCGCAACGAGGACTCCCCGGGCGGGCAGTTCGAACCCAAGCGCATGGCGGTGGTGGAGCCCGCCGACCAGCCGCGCACCTACACGGCCACCGAGTCGCACCTCACCATCGGGCTGCCGGACGACCCCATGCGCTACAGCTCGGTGCCCGACGCGCTGCCCGGCCACGGCATCTGGGCCGCCGCCGGCTTCAACGAGGCCAACGTGGGCATGTCGGCGACCGAGACCATCACGAGCAACGAGCGCGTGCTGGGCGCCGACCCGCTCGTGGAGTACGTGCCCGCCCGCGGCACCGAGGGCGAGGAGGGCTACGTGCCCGCGACCCCCGGCGGGCTCGGCGAGGAGGACTTCGTCACCGTCGTGCTGCCCTACGTCCGCACCGCCCGCGAGGGCGTGGAGCGCCTGGGCGCGCTGCTCGAGCGCTACGGCACCTACGAGATGAACGGCATCGCCTTCTCCGATGCCGATGAGATCTGGTGGCTCGAGACCGTCGGCGGCCATCATTGGATCGCCAAGCGCGTGCCCGACGACGCCTACGTCACCATGCCGAACCAGCTCGGCATCGACTACTTCGACCTGGCGGACGCCGAGGGCGACCAGGTCGAGCACATGGCGAGCGCCGACCTGCGTGCGTGGATGGAGGCCAACCACCTGAACCTCACCATGCTCGCGCCGCATGTGGTCGATGACGCGCTGGACGATATCTGCGACGAGCTGGCCGACACGCTGTTCGACGCCGACGACGACATGCTCGACGACCTCGACGGATTCATGGACGACGTCCGCGAGGGCCTGCTCGCGGGCGACATCTTCAACCCGCGCGAGGCCTTCGGCTCCCATTCGGACTCCGACCATGTCTACAACACGCCGCGCGCCTGGTACATGCAGCGTTTCCTGAACCCGTCCGACGGCTGGGACGGTCCGAACGCGAGCTTCCATCCCGAGTCCGACGACATCCCCTGGTGCCGCGTGCCGGAGCGCAAGATCACGATCGAGGACGTGAAGTACGTGCTGTCCGCCCACTACCAGGGCACGCCGTTCGACCCGTACGGCCGCGACGGCTCCGCGGCGACCCGCGGCGCCTACCGGCCCATCGGCATCAACCGCAACGGGCAGCTCGCCGTGCTGCAGATCCGCCCCTACTGCGACCATGCGCACGCCTGCATCCAGTGGATGGCGTTCGGGTCCAACCCCTTCAACGCCCTCGTCCCCCTCTACGCCAACGTGCACGCCATGCCCGCCTACCTGGAGAACACCCCGGCCGTCGTGACGACCGACAGCTTCTACTGGGCCAACCGCCTCATCGGGGCGCTCGCCGACGCGCGCTTCCACGACAACTCCGCCCATATCGAGCGCTACCGGGAGAAGGTCGGCGCCGCCGGGCACCGCATGCTGCGGGAGACCGACGCCGAGGTCGCCGGGCTCGCCCCCGAGGAGGTCCCGGCCGCCCTCGAGCGCGCCAACGCGCGGATGGCCGAGCTGCTCCGGCGCGAGACCGACGACCTGCTGGGGAAGGTCCTCCACACCACGAGCCTTGCGATGAGGAACGCCTTCTCCATGTCCGATAACTGAGGGCGCGGCCCTGCCGCCCGTGCTTCGTCTGCCCGGACGGTTCCCCCGCGCCCCCATGCGGGGGTGCGGGGCCGGGACGGGTCCCGGCGCCCTTCCCCGGGCCGGTCGGTCCTCCCGGATCCGCGGCCCCGCGCCGCAGGGCGGGCGGTTTGGGTACAAGGACTGAATAGGTGCGCGGGGCGCCCCGCGCTAGACGACAGGAGGAACACATGGCCACGCGATTCGAGGACCTCGTCAACAACATGGTGAACATCGGGTTCGGAGCCGCCGCGCTCACTGCCGAGAAGGGCAAGGAGGTGCTCGACAGCCTCTCCGCCAAGGGCGAGGAGGTCCGTCACGACCCGTCGACCCCCGATTTCGCGCGGTCGATGTCGGACGTGTTCGAGCGCGCCGGCGGCGCCTTCACCGACGTCACCGACCGCCTGGGCACCCAGGGCGAGTCGGTCGCCGAGCGGATCTTGGACGAGCTCATCGTCGCGCGCGTCCGCCCGATGACCAAGGCCGAGCGCACGGGCTTCCTGGCCCACGTGCGCGACATCGTCGATTCCGCCGACGACGCCACGGTGAGCGTGAAGGTCGAGGCCGTGGAGGTCGACGGGGACGCCGAGGCCGAAGGGGACGCCCCGGCCGCAGACGGCGGCGAGCAGACGGAGGAGTAGCGTCCGCCATGGCAGCGCAGTCCGGCAAGAGCCCGCGGTGGGAGCCGCTCGACCCCGATGACACCATCGTCTTCGCCGACGAGGAGCAGATGGCCGCGCGCGGCTTCCACCGCCGCCCGCGCGCCGTGGACGACGTCCCCGAGGGGCCCGAGGTCATGGCCCCCTCCGAGGAGTTCCAGCTCACCGCGAAGGGGCGCCGCAGGCGCATGGGCGAGATCTTCACCCTGGTGCGCAAGTACGAGGTGTGGAACGACATCACGCCGGTCCGCCTGCGCTGCCTGCTCGAGGAGCTCGGCCCCATGTTCGTCAAGATGGGGCAGATCCTCGCCAACCGCTCCGAGATCCTGCCCCAGCGCTTCTGCGACGAGCTGCGCCGCCTGCGGACCGACGTCGAGCCGGTGCCCTTCTGGGTGGTCCGCGACTGCCTGCAGGCGGAGTACGGGCGCAAGGTCTCCGAGGTGTTCGAGTGGATCGACCGCAAGCCGCTCGGCAGCGCGTCGCTCGCCCAGGTGCACCGCGCCAAGCTGCTCTCCGGGGAGGAGGTCGCCGTCAAGGTCCAGCGCCCCGGCGCGCAGCAGGTGATGGCGCAGGACATCGACATCATCCGGTCGCTCGTGCGCACCGCCTCGCGCTTCGTCCGGACCGATCAGTTCGTGGACCTCCAGGGCGTGGTCGAGGAGCTGTGGCAGTCCTTCCGCGAGGAGACGAACTTCCTCATGGAGGCGCGCAACCTCGACGACTTCTACCTCTACCACAAGCGGACGCGGGGGATCTCGTGCCCCCGGTCCTACCCGGAGTACTGCACCGAGCACATCGTGGTCATGGACTACGTCGAGGGCATCTCGATCGCCGACCCCGCCCGGTTGCGGGAGGCGGGCTACGACCTGGAGAAGATCGGCGCCCGCATCGTCGAGGACTACGCGACCCAGGTGCTCGACGATGGGTTCTTCCACGCGGACCCGCACGCGGGTAACATCATCGTGAAGGACGACGTCGTCTACTTCATCGACCTCGGCATGGTGGGGCGCATGTCGAGCCACGACCGCGCCATCGTGAAGGACATGATCTTCTCCGTGGCGGAGAACGACGTGCCCAAGCTCAAGGACTCCCTCATGCGCTTCGCCGTGACGCGCGGCGACTCCTCCGAGCTCGACCATTCGACGTTTCTGTCCGACCTCGACTTCATCGTGGCCGATTTCGCCGGCCTGAACCTCAAGGACTTGGATATCGGCGAGTTCCTGACCTCGCTCGTGAGCCTCGCGCGCAAGAACGACGTCGAGCTGCCGAGCGTGGTGACGATGTTCGCGCGCGGCATGGTGACCCTCGAGGGCCTGCTGACCGAGTACATGCCCGAGGTCAACATGGTCCAGATCATCTCCGCGCACATCAAGAACGAGAAGAGCAGCTTCGCCCGCGCCTCCGAGACCGCCGAGGAGCTCGCGGGCGCCTCGATGCGCGCCCTCAAGGGGCATCTGGAGATGGCCGAGCAGCTGGGCCTGGCGTCGCGCATGCTCACCCGCGGGCAGCTGAAGGTGAACATGCAGGTCCTCGGATCGGAGCGGGTGCTGCGCCGCGTGGGCGGCATCGTGGACCGCCTGTCCATGTCCATCGTCATCGCGGGCCTGTTCATCGGCTCGTCGGTGGTCTACTACGCCAAGATCGAGCCGGTCATCTTCGGCATCCCCGTCATCGGCTTTCTGGGGTACTTCTGCGCCCTCGTGCTCGCGCTCATGCTGGGGCGCGAGATCTGGCGGAACTCGCACGGCAAGCGCTGACGCCGTCCCGCGCCCGTGACGGGCGCGTTTCCCCGAACCGCCTCGCGACAGCGTCCGCCCTCGCTGCGAGACGGCTGCTAACATAGGCATCTACCTGCGGATCAGATGCCTTCTGTGCTCTTTCTGAAGGGGTCGCGGCGCCTCGGTGCCTCTGCCATAATCTGTTCCCGCCCGGTGCCCGCGCGCCGGGCTCTTCTGCGTCGCACTGCATCTCGCCCGTGGATGGGGGTACCGATATGACCGATTCGCTGACCATGCGTCTGGCGCGCCCCGCCGAGGACGCGCGCGTGACGGAGATCCTCGAGGACGGCAAACGCTCGATCGCCCGGTTCGGCATCGCGCAGTGGCAGAACGGTTACCCCGGCATCGAGTCGGTCCGCGCCGACATCGCGCGCGGGGCCTGCTATGTCGCCGAGGACGCGGACGGGGTCCTTCTGGGCACCCTCGCGCTGCTCGACGGCATCGACGCCGAGTACTGCCGGGCGCAGGTGCCCTGGCTGACAGAGAACCCCTTCGAGGGGGAGGATGCCGAGCTCGCGCGCTACCTCGCCATCCATCGCTGCGCCACGGCCGCGGCCGCCCTGAAGCGGGGGGTCATGGGCTTCATGTTCGCGCGCTCGGAGGAGATCGCCCGCGCGCAGGGGAAGGCGAGCATCCGCATCGACACCCATCCGGGCAACCGCGCCATGCGCGCCTTCCTGTCCAAGCTGGGCTACACCGAGCTCGGCGTGTTCGACCTCACGCAGAAGGGGGCCGCGGAGACCGACCTCACCCGCATCGCCTTCGAGAAGCTGGTGTAGGCGATGAACCCCGCACGCATCGAGAAGTTCGCGCGGGTCGCCGACGCGCTGCGCTGCCCGCTGTGCGGCGAGCCGATGGCCCTGCGGGGGCGGAGCCTGCGCTGCGGGCGCGGCCACAGCTTCGACGTCTCCGCCAAGGGGTACGTGAACCTGATGCGCCGCGCGGTCCGCGACGACTACGATGCGGGCTTCTTCGAGGCGCGCTCGCGCATCCTCGAGGCGGGGTTCTACCGCCATGTGCTCGACGCCCTCCTGGAGGCCCTCGACGGCGCGGCGCCCGCGGGGCCGGTGCTCGATGCGGGCTGCGGGGAGGGCTACTACGCGAAGGCGCTGGACCTGCGCGCGGACGTCCCCGTCATCGGCCTCGACACCTCGCGCGACGCGATCGCGCGCGCGGCGCGCGGGGGCAACGGCGTGTGCTGGCTCGTCTCGGACGTGGCGAACCTCCCTGTGCGCGACCGCGCCCTCGGCTGCATCCTGAACATCTTCACACCGGCGAACTACGCCGAGTTCACACGCGCGCTCGCCGGGGGAGGCCGTCTCGTCAAGATCGTCCCCGGCCCGCTTCACCTCCGCGAGCTGCGCGAGCTCGCGGGCGACCGCCTGCGGCACGCGACCCACTCCAACCGGCGGGTCGTCGAGCATCTGGAGCGGCATATGGTCCTCGAGCGGCGCCTGCGCGCCCGCGCGACCTACGAGGTGGCGCCCGATCAGGTCGACGACCTCCTGCGCATGACGCCGCTGATGTTCGGCGTCGACACCGATGCGCTCCCGCGCGACCGGGTCCGCAGCGTCACGGTGGACGCGGAGCTGCTCGTCGCGCGCTGAGCCCTTCGCGCCCCGTGCGGGGCCGGGCGCATGCGCGCGCCCGGCCGGGGTCGATGCTGCCGGCCCCGGCCGCAGGCGGCCTAGGCCTGGCTCGGGTGCTTCTCGAAGAAGTCGAAGCGCGGCGGCAGCGGTTTCACCGCGTGCGCGCCGGGCTGCTCGCCCAGGCTCGCCACGAGCTCGTCGCAGGTGTCGAAGATGTGCTCCCACGAGAAGAAGACGGACGGGTCGATGGCGAAGTGCTCGCAGATGAGCTCGCAGCCGACCGGCACGATGCCGTGCATGAGGACGGTCGCCACGCGCAGCTCGTGGAAGGCGTCGACGAGCGCCTGCTTCATCGCGGCGTTGTCCCCGGCGTTCTTGGCGGCCTTGCTCGCGTCGCTCCAGCGCTTGTTCGCGGCGCGCAGGTACTCGTCGCACACGCCGAGGGCGTGGTGGAACTCGAAGGTGTGCATGGCCCGCTCGAAGGCCAGGACTGCCTGCTCGGACGCCTCGACGACGCGGGCGTCGGGGGCGCCTGCGGGGATGCAGCCGGTCCGGTGCGCCGCATCGTCGCCCTCCTTCACGGCCACGCCGTAGAAGCAGGAGCGCGCCAGGCGGTTGAACACGCCGGTGAGCAGCGCGCCCTCCTTCAGGACGGGGTCGATGACGCGCTTGTCGTCGCGGGCGAGCAGCGGCGTGCCGTCGGCGTTCCTGCCGGTCTCGCGCGTGTCGTACGCCTTGGGGCTGAAGGAGACGGGCTTCTCGCCCAGGCCGAGCGACAGGAAGTGCGCGCGCAGCTGCTCGGCGGTGTAGTGCTCCAGGAGCTCCGAGGCGGGCGGCGGCGGGGTCTGGGAGCTGGAGCTCGCCTTCTTGCCCATGTAGAGCACGTGGTAGTTGGCCACGAGCGTGCTCTGCCGCATATGGCAGCCGAGCGCCTCCCACAGGGCCGTCTGCGCGATGCCGTAGAAGTAGATGTTGTCCTGGCCGATGAACTGGTAGGCGTGGGCGTCCTCGCTGCACCACCAGTCATGCCAGTCGAGGCTCGCGTAGCGGTCGGCGCGGCCCGTGCGCTCGGCCTCGGCCAGCACGGTGCGCGTGAAGCTGATGGGCGCCCAGAGGCTCTCGGGCCACACCCAGCAGGTGAGGCCGGAGCAGCCGCACGCGTCGGGCACGGGCACGCCCCATTCGATGTTGCCGGTGATGCGGAAGGGGACGAGCGCCTTGCCGGAGCGGAAGCGCACCCCTTCCGCGGCGAGCACCTCGTGCGCCGCGTCGCGCTCCTCCCAGCTGGGGAACGTGACGGTGAACGAGCTCTTGGTGCCCTCGGGCTCGGTCACGGTATGGGCGGGCAGCCGGTCCTCGATGGCGCCGAAGGCCTCGCGGAACTTGTTCTGGATGTAGATCTGCGCGGGGAGCAGCCACTCCTCCATGGTCTTGGACACCACGGGGCGCACCGTCTCGTCCGCCTCGAGCTTCGCGGTGTAGTCCTTCAGGAAGTCGAGGTAGGCGGGCAGGTCGAAGTAGATGTTGTCGACCGGGCGCAGCTCGGGGGTCTCGCCGGTGAGGGCGGACTTGGGCGCGATGAGCTCCTCGGGCTCGTACTGATGGCCGAGGTCGCACTCGTCGGCGTAGGCCTTTTCGGACTTGCAGCCCTGGATGGGGCAGCGCCCGACGACCTGGCGGCCGTTCAGGAACTGGCCGGCTTTCGCATCGTAGAACTGCTTGGTCGCGCGCTTATGGAGCACGCCGCGCTCGCTCAGGCGCTCGATGATCTCCGCGGTCGTCCGGTTGTGGATGGGCGCCGCGGGCGGCAGCGCGGACCCGCCGAACAGGTCGAGCTCGATCTCGAAGCCGTCGATCGCGGACTGCTGCAGGTCGTGGTTGGCCTGCACGTAGTCGGTGAGCGTGCAGTCGGTGCCGCAGGACTCGCGCAGCTTGCGATGGCCCTCCATGATGGGGGAGCCGTAGCAGTCGGTGCCCGAGACGAAGATCACGTTCCGCTCGCCGAGGCGGTCGCGCAGGAAGCGGGCGAAGAAGTCGGCCGGGACGAACACGCCGCCCACGTGGCCGAAGTGCAGGTTCTTGTTGCCGTAGGGCATGCCCGCGGTGACGACGGCGCGGTGCGGCCACGCGGGGCGGGAGTCTTTGCTGAGCTTGGCAGCCATGGGGAAGCTCCTGGTCTTGCAGGTGGGTATCGGCGCGCTGCGGCTCGGCCGCGATGCGCAGCCCAACATTATCGCACAAGGCGCGCCGCCCTGCGCGCCGCGGCGGGGCCGGGGCGCGGGCTTCCGAGGACGGGCCGTGACGGTCGCGCGCACGGCGGCCGCCGCCCCGCGCATGCGGTATCCTTGTGCCATGATCGAGATCGGTGGCATACGAACGTTCGAGGACCGCGCCTTCCAGGAGCGCATGGTCCGCATGTCCGCGGCGGTGCTGGTCGCCGGGGCGGTGCTCGGGGCGGCGTGGTTCGCCGCGGGCATGCCGGACCGGCTGGGCCTGCCGCCCTGCGAACTCGCCGGGGTCCTGTCCGGCGGCGCCGGACCGCGCATCGCCGGGCTCCCGCCGTTCGTGTGGTGGCTCGCCCTGCTCGCGACGGGGAGCCTCGCCTCGCTGGCGCTCCACGAGGCGGTGCACGCCGTGTTCTTCAAGGCCTTCGCCCCGCCGGGCGCCCGGGTGACCTTCGGGGCCAACTGGGGTGCCGGCATGCTCTACGCCTGCGCGGAGGGCGTCGTCTACACCCGCGGGCAGTACCTGGCGATCGCGCTCGCCCCCAGCCTCGCGGTGAGCGCGGCGGCGTTCGCGCTCGGCATGGCGAGCGGGTGGCCGCTTCTGTGGTACGCCGTCGCGGTGCTGCATCTCACGGGGTGCACGGGCGATTGGGGCTACGTGCGCGCCATCAGGTCGAACCGCTCGATCGCCTACTGCGAGGACACCGATTGGGGCGTGTGCTTCTACGCCGAGGGCGGCTCGGCGGGCGATGCCCCGGCCCCCGGTGGCGGCGCCGGGGCCGGTGCGCCTGCCCGCCGCGACGCCGGAGCCGGCGGGGACGCCCTCGCCGAGGGCGGCGCCGGGGCCGGTGCGCCCTCGAAGGAAGCGGGCCGCCCCGATGCGGTCCCGGAATGGAGGCGCCCATGACCCGCCTGCTGCTGCACGCCTGCTGCGCACCCTGTTCGCTCGAGCCGGTGCGCCTGCTCGCCGAGGAGGGCTTCGAGCCCGTCATCTGCTGGACGAATCCCAACATCCAACCGGTCGCCGAGCACGACCGCCGCTTGGCCGAGCTCAGGCGCTGGTGCGCCGACCAGGACATCCCGCTCATCGAGGCGGGGGAGGACCGCCGGGCCTGGGAGCGCGGCGTCGCGCCGATCGGGGCGCGCGACCGGCTCCGCCGCTGCCGCGCCTGCTACGCCCTGCGCCTGGCGGAGGCGTGCCGCGTCGCCTCGGAGCAGGGGATCGGCCATATCGCCACCACCCTCGCCGTATCGCCCTACCAGCTGTTCGACACCTGCAACGAGGTGCTCGGACGCCTGGCGGCGGCCCGCGGCCTCACGCCGGTCGTCCGCGATTTCCGCCCGTGGTACCCCGAGGCGACGCGGCGCTCCCGCGAGCTGGGCATGTACCGGCAGAACTACTGCGGCTGCCGGTTTTCCGCCGCCGAGGCCGCGCTCGACCGCGCCCGCCTGCGCGACGAGCGCCGCGCCGCGAAGCACCGGGAGGATTAGGACGCTGCCGCTCAGTCGCCTTGAGCGGCTGTGACACATGAGAATCGGTCTGTCTCGCGCGATATGCAAGCGCAGGCGAATCTGTCCCAGTTTTATTCATGCGCGAATGCCGGGGAAACGTTCCCTGCGGCCGATATGGCACAAAATGAACGGTTGCTGACCGCATTGCCGCGTGGGATGTCCCGGGCGCGTGCGCCGAAGGTGTCAGATGCCCTGTAGGGGCTCGGCAGCCGGAAAGCGAAGTGCCTGCGGCACGAACACCCTTCGACATATACTCGTGAGTTGTCCAAACCGGACTACAAACCGGACCGCAGCCGGACAAATCGGACTGTATAGTGTTAAGGCGCAGGGCCCGGCTTTCAGTAATCGTTCGGCTATGACCAGCATGGGCAAAACGAGCGACGAAAGGATGCGTCGGAGCCGATTGGCTCGCTGTGACGCGTGCATGTCGGGGCTGTCCCGGTGCATTGTTGCCGCTTAGGGTCCATGTGGCGTGTTTCGCGATTGTTCCGTCTTTTCCGATTTTGTCGGCGCCTGCTCGAACACGCCTGTTCGTGGGTATAGGTGATGCAACGATAGCCAACTTGCCCGTGCGGAGATATGCCATGAATCGGAGAAAAGATCGCCCCTCTTCCAACCAAGGACGTGCCGGCGTGCCGGTTCCGATGGGCAGAAGGGTCGTGGGTGCGGCACAGATGTCCGCCGGCGCAGCCCTTGCCATCGCAGGCATTCCCCTGTGCGTGCTGCCAGGGCCGGGTATCGCCGCAATTGCGGGCGGCGCCGCTTTGGCGAGCAAGGGGCAGCGAAACTTTTCCGGACGTGCCGCGACTCGTCCTGAGGAGCGCCTCGACAGCACCGCCGAGAAAATGGCTGCGGCGGCAAAGGAGCAGACGGTAAAGGCGGCGCGCGCCGCCGCTCGCAAGGCACCGGAGGCTGCCTATGCGGTTGCTGCGGCAGCGGGGCGCGGGCTTGCCGGTGCGGCAAAGGCTGGCGGCAAGACTGCCGCCAGCGCCGTGCGAGCTGCACGGATGCGGGCGAGAGGATAGCAAATGGGTTACATCGACATCACGGGCGTCGAGGTCTACCGCGGTAGCGCGGGAGACACCTCGCCGGTCATCTACGTTATCGATTCCCCTGAGCATCCCGCCGGTTTGGCGGCCATGGCGACCGGTCGCGCAGCGACGGTCGTGGGCGTGCCCGTCCGCACGTGGAGCGCTGCCCTTACTCCCTGGGAGGCAGCGCCGCTGCGCCGCGGGACCCCGCGCTTCGCCGGCGATGCCGCGGCGACCTTGGCCGAGTTGCGGGAGACCGTGGTGCCGCTCGTCGAGGCGCAGACGGGCGCTCGCCGCCCCGCGCACCGTGCTATTTGCGGTTATTCGCTCGGCGGCCTGTTCGCGCTGTATGCGTTCACGCATGACCGCATCTTCTCGGCATGCGCCTGTCTGTCGGGCTCGCTGTGGTACGAGGGCTGGGTCGACTATCTGCGCGAGCTCCCGTTCGAAGGGGCCGGGAAATACGCCTTCTTCTCGCTGGGCAAAAAGGAGCCCAAGGCGGGCGCGCCCATCATGCACAGCGTACTGGACAACATGGGGCAGTGCGCCGACATCTTGCGCGATCGGGGCTGCGAGGTGGCGTGCTCGATCGGTCCGGGCAATCACATGCAACACCATCGCGAGCGGTTCGAGACCGGGCTTGCCGCGCTCGAATCGTTTTTGGCGTAGCCGTCCCGCTAGACCTTGAGCGACTGCAGGTAGGCCTTCTGCTCAGTGGAGATGCGACGGCTCTCGCGCGCCTTTTGGAGCGCCTTGTTATGCGTCCAGGCATCGAGGGCGATCGGCCTTTGTTCAAAGAGCGGCAGCGTCGCGCAGGGCTGTTTGATGAGCGCGAACGAAAAGTACCAAGCACGTGCCATGTTGATGTAGTACTCGGGGCGATCGATGGCGGCGATAAGGTCGAGCTGCCCGGGATCGAACGCGTCATCCAAGAAGAGTGTCATGAGCTGGACCACGCCGAAGCGCACCGTGTATTCGTGCTCGGCGGCGATCCATAAACGGATTTTGCCGAGCACCGCAGGCAGGTCGTGCTTGAAGGCGGGAACGCGGATGAGGTCGCAGGTCGCCCAGTTGTCGACAAAGGGGAGAAAGGCGTCGAGCAGAGTAAACGCCTCCTCGGGTGTCTGCGCCACCCGTCCGATGAGCTCGCCGTGCAGATTGTTCTCGTCGTACGTCGCATGGGGAAGCGCGTTGAGAAACGCATGCGCCTCGTCTGCGCGCTCGCGGACGAGCCGCTTGGCGTACGCGCGAAGCGCCGGCGTGCGCACGCCGAGGATGCGCGCGGCGTCGACGGTGGGTACGAGCTTGGCCTGGAACGACCGGTATGCCGGGTCGGCAATCGCCTCGAGTTCACGTTCGATTCGAATCGGTGCGTCGGACATCTTCACCTTCTCCTTGCGGCACGTCGGGCCGAATCCATGTTCGTTGCGGCAGCTTGAGCGGAAGGCAGTCTTGACGATGTCACGACTCCGGGGGCTGGCGCAAAATCGTTTCTATCGCGCGTCCGCGCGCGAGCTCGTCGACGAGCTTGTCGAGATAGCGGGCGTTCTGCTCAACGGGATTCTCTATGGTCGCCACGTCGATGCCGCAAATCTTGCCGGTGATGAGCGTGCGGTTGGGATTCAGACAGGGTGCCTCAGCAAAGAAGGTCTCGTAGGTCACATCGCGCGCAAGCTGGCGTTCGAGGTCGTCGCGGCTGTAGCCGGTGAGCCAGCAGGTGACGGTATCGACGTCCTCGCGCGTGCGGCCCTTGCGCTCAGCTTTCTGCACGAGCAGGGGATAGATTTGGGTGAATGAGAGCTGGGCGATGGGCTTGCGAGGCATGATGGTCTCCTGTTGCCGCGGGGTTGTCATTCGGCAAGCGCGCGCAGCACGTCAGCGGTGTCGGCAGATGTGTCGAGATGGAGTATGAGATCGAGGGGCGTTACCGTGAGGGTCACCACGTTCGAGTCCCGATAGGTGATGACCTCGAGGATTTGGATCTCCTCAGCGTCGGCGGCATCCTCGCCGAGTTTCACGGTCGTCGGCTGCCAGACCTCAATCAGGTACTCCTCGGCGTTCTCCGGTTTCGAGGTCAGGCCGTTTTCCGAGCTGAACGGTGCGAACGCAGCCTCAATCGTTGGCTGGTCGGTGACCTCGGCGACCACATCGCCCGTGGCGGCATCGCGTACCACAGCGCGGCTGAGCTTATCCCATTCGACGCCTTGGAGCTGATCGGCGGCTTCCACGGCGTTTTCGACAAGGTCGGTGAGTGAGTCGACGGGGCTATCCGTCGTGTCGCCAACTATGTCGAAGCAGCCCGACAAGGGGAGGGTGAGCGCCGCTGCGAGCATGCCAGCGGCGATGATGCGAGCTTTCATAGCCGGTGCCTTTCTAAGTGCCGTGGGATGAACGGGGTGCCCTTGCTGATTTGAGGCAAAGTGTACCCAACGTCGTACGTTGGCGACGGCGGCATGCGCAATCCGGCACGCATGGTCGGCGGGCGGACGCGATGCGCGGGTAGGCGAATCGCGATACGGGCGACTCTACGGTCCGTAGGTGGCGCGCTGCCAATCGACCGGGCATACTGGGGCACGAATGGATGACGCGGCGCATGAGACGCCAGCTGAAAGAAGAGTGCCCCCATGGCATCGTATCTGACCGCCGAGGCCATCAAGACCCTGCGCGAGCAGCGCGGGCTCACCCAGCGTGCACTTGCCGACGCCGTCGGCGTGACGGATAAGGCGGTATCCAAATGGGAATCCGGGCGAGGGCTGCCCGATATCTCGCTCGTAGAGCCGCTGTCCGCGGCACTCGGTGTCTCGGTTGCTGAATTGCTGACAGGCGATGTGCGCCAAAACGCCAACCGGGCGGCGAACCTCATGCGCTCCAAGTTCTACGTATGCCCCGTGTGCGGTAACGTGATTTATGCGCTGGGCGAAGGGTCGTTTTCGTGCTGCGGCGTGCAGCTGGTGCCCTGCGAGGCGGAGGAGCCGGATGAGGCCCATGCGATCGCGGTGGAGCGCATCGAGGACGAGTGGTACATCACGCTCGACCATCCCATGACCAAAGATCACCACATCAGCTTCATCGCCTACGTGAGCACGGGCGGCATCACGCTTGTGAAACTCTATCCGGAGCAGGATGCCGCCGCGCGCATTCGCATGGGGATGTCAGGCACGATCTTTGCGTACTGCAATCGGCATGGGCTGTTCCGCGTCCGCACGCCGCGGCGCGAGCGCCTTGCGTGACAAGATGGTGCCGGGTGCAAACTCGTCGGGGCAACGTGTCACATGTCCGTCTCGTCGGTGTGGGACAGCTGAACGAGCGCTAGGCAGGCAAGGCCGATGCCGAGCAGGCAGAACGCATGACGAGGCTCGATCTCGTCCATGATGGTGAGGGCGGTGACGCCGACGCCCATGGCGAGTGCGACGGCCTTGAGCACGAGTTCGACGAGGGCGGGGACCTTCGCGGTCGAGGCCTTGGGTTCCTCCTGCGCGGCGCTCTTTACTTCAAGCAGCTCGTCGACGGAGGTGCCGAGTACCTCTGCCAGCTTGGGCAGCGAGGCGACGTCCGGAAACGAGAGGTCGCGTTCCCACTTGGAGACGGCCTTGTCGGTCACGCCCATCTGGCGGGCGAGTTCAAGCTGCGTCATGCCTTTCTGCTTGCGAAGGGCGGCGATGGTGGCGCCAAAGCTCTGTGCGGTCATGATCGGTCCTTTCCCGGTGGCGTGTGTGGCGAGCCCATCGTTTCATAGGAGGGCAGCGCGCTCAACCGACAGCTGGTTTAGTTTGCTCGACCGCCAGTAGAGTCCCAGTTGAGCGGCAAGATGGTGCTAGGTACAAACCTGTCGCTTGGAATTACGTCAGACGTCATTTCACATCGGGTCGCATCAGCGTCGGCTATCCCGGAATCGCCGTAGCGCCCACCCGCAGGCAAGGCCGATTGCGCCGGGTGCGAGGCCCGTAAAGAAAGCCGCAAGACCGACAGGCGCGATGTTTGCGAGCCCCAGGGCGGAAGACAAGCTGAACGTGAGCAACAGGGCGGCGACGTAGAGCGACGCATCGGCAAGCGGTGCGAGGAGGCGCTCCTTTCCAAGTTCTGCGCGCCAGCCCGCGAGCGCGCAGGCAACGGCGGAGGCTGCAGGCAGCGTGATGTAGTACACGAGCAACGTGTAGGCGAAGATTCCACCGCCAGAAAACGGTATGCCCAGCCAGAACCAGAGGATGCATGCCAGCCAAAGGAGCAGATAGATGGCGGCTGCAACCGACAGTGCCCGTCCGGCGCGATCAATCCACATCCGCATCTCGGTCACCTCCTGAGCGCATACTCATTTGGAGGATACCCCGTCCCATGCCTATACCGTCTGACGTCCTCGCGCAATTCCAGAGGCTTCGGCGTGCGGTCGGAGCGGGGGATGTATGCATGCCCATGAGGCGCCATTGCCGAAAGCCCCTGGGTTTTATGCCCGCGCAGCTACAGGGCTGCCACGCATACCTTCGAGCCGTGCCGCGTCAGCAACTCAATGAGATCGTTTGTGGCAAGAAGAACCGTGGCGGTGTTTTCGCAGGGGTGCACGGCTACGCGTCCGGCATCGACGATTTCCTGGTCGATAACGATTCCTACGCGGTGTTCGACATCGTTGAGCGCGCCGAGCGGCGTGACCGATCCGGGGATGAGGCCGAGCATCGAGGCCAGGTCTCGGTCGCTCGCAAACGAGAGGCGCCGTGCACCCAGGCGCTCTTGGATTTCGCGGAGGGAAACGCGTTTTTGATCCGGCAAGACGACGAGATAGTATGCGCGGTGCTTGTCATCGCGCAGGAACAGGTTCTTGGCGCCGAATTCGCCATGGGGGATATGCGCGGCAATGGCCTGTGCCGCGGTGAAGACCGCGGCGTGCTCATAGAGCTCGTAGCTGATGCCTTCTCGATCGAGCAGCTGCAGGGTTTCCGTTTTTCCGTACACGGCGCCTCCCTTTGATTCGCCACATCGGTTGGTTGGGGACGTGTTCCGTTCAACCCATTCAGCATGTCGAGCAGGTCGGTTGGTTGGGGACGTGTTCCGTTCAGCCCATCTTGCATGTCGAACAGGTCGAAAAACCCGGGGGTTATTGTACGTCAATACCGCCTATCGGATGCCCTCGTAATGCGTCCACATGCGAACGACCTTGACTGTGCCTTGAAATTGCTCGCCGTCAAAGGCGACGGGGGTGGCATCAACGGTGTAGACAAAGCGGTGCTGGAGCGAGATGCGCCGCGTATAGAGCCCCTCTATACTGCCGACAAGGCCCTCAAAGGCAGGGGGCGTTGCAAACGGATCAGCGCGCACGACCTCGATGCGCCCTTCCTCCGACCCCATCACCAGCTCGCGCCTCCTTGCACGCGAGTACCTCGACGCGCTCGACGTGGCGCACCGCTACGTTGAACCGGCGATCCGCGAGGGCGTGGCCGACGGCACGGTGACCTCCGAATACCCGCGCGAGACCGCCGAGGTGATGCTCCTGCTTGCGAACCTCTGGATGGTGCCACTCTACCACCCGCTTGCCGACGAGGCGGAGTTCGAGCGCCGCGCGGCCGTGCTCGTGCGCGTAATGCACGCGCTCGGCGTTGACCTCGTAGACTGGGAGTCCTTCGACCCCACGCGCATGTGGGATGACTCCTGGGGCGAGCTCGCCCGTGATCTCGCGGGGGAGGGCGCTGTCGAGGACGGCGGCGATTCGCCGCAGTAAGCGGGGTTTTAATAGCCCATGAAAGACAGCCGCACAAGCGGCTTTCTTTCGAGCGAATATACATACCAATCGAATGTATGAAAGAGAGGAAGCGATGAAGAACAACAACGAGAAGAGGCCAACCGGGGAGAAGAAGCGCGCTGCTGGGAGAAATGCCGGCATTGCGACCCCGCGCTTCGCGGCGGTCATGGCGTCCCAGGCGGTCGGCTTGCTCGGCATGGAGATCCTGCAGTTCGTGCTGCCCCTGCACCTGCTCAACCTCACGGGGTCGGGCGCGCTCTACGGGGGCGTGGTCGCGGCGGGGTTCGTACCCTACACGCTGCTTGCGCCCGTGGGCGGTGTCATCGCCGATCGCACGCGCAAGCGGGGCGTGATGGTGGCCGTGGGCGCGGCGCTCGCGGCGGCGATGGCGGCCTGCCTCCCCCTCGCGGGGACGGCCGCGGTCGTGCCGGCGACGGTCGTCGTCCTCATGCTCGCCTTCGCGGCGCAGGCGCTCGAGCAGCCCTGCGTGCAGTCGGCGATTCCGCACCTTGTGGTGCCCGCCGAAGTCGAGCGCGCCGTGGCGCTCGTAAACCAGGTTGGCATGGTCACGGGTATCGGCGGGCCCGTGGTGGGCGGGCTGGCCTTCGGGTTTTTCGGCCTTGCGCCCATTGTCATTGTATGCGTTGCCTGTTTCGCGGCATCGGCTGTCGTGGCGGCTCTTTTCGTGCGTGTCCCCTATGAGCCGCCTATACGTACGGCGGGCGCCGTCGCCACCGCCCGCGCGGACCTCGCCGAGGCGCTTGCCTTCCTGCGCTCGAGCCCGCTCATGTGGCGCACCATCCTGGGCGCAACGCTCGTGAACCTTTTCGGGTCGTCGTTCTTCAACGTGTGCTCGCCCTATAGCGTCGTGGCCACCAGCTATCTGCAGATGAAGAGCCCCGGCACCCTCGTGGGCAAGGTCATGGCGCTCGCCCTCATGCTGGCAAACTTCGCCACGCCCCTAGGCCAGCTCGGTTACGGCGTGGCGCTCGGCTTGGTTTCTGCATGGGCGATTGCGCTTCTGGCGGCCGGTGCGACCGCCGTCGTCGCTGCGTGGCTCGCGAATGCCGCAAGGGCCTGACGGCGATGGGTTGGTTGGGGACGTGTTCCGTTCAACCCATTTTGGGTTGGTTGGGGACGTGTTCCGTTCAACCCATTTTGGGTTGGTTGGGGACGTGTTCCGTTCAACCCATTCGATCGCAACAGGATGGTGCCAGGTTCAATCTTGTCGACAAGAATGAACCTGGCGTTAACTTGCCATTGCGCACGAAATCAAGAAGCTGACGGGGCGCTAAGATGGGGGTTGATGTTCCGGCTCGCTAGGTGGAGCTTGTATAGGTGTGTTGGTTGATGGAAGGTTCCGTGAAGACGCGTGAGGGAAACAGATATGCAGATTGATAAGAACAAGACCGCGCTTTTGGTCATCGATGCCATCGAGGCGACGGGCGACGATACACTCTACGATCCGGAGACCGCGACTGGCGCCTATCGCGCCGCCGTGGCGCGCTCGGTCGCCGCCTGTCACGCTGCCGGCATCCCTGTCATCTTCTGCAACGACGCGCACGTTCCCGGGCTCGATCGAGAGCTGGAGCTTTGGGGCGAGCACGGCATCGCCGGCGCCATGCGCATCTTCCCCGAGATCGAGCGTGCCGACTCGGACATCGTCATCCCCAAGCGCCGCTACTCGGGTTTCTTCCAGACCGACCTCGACCTGACGCTTCGCGAGCTCGGCGCCACCTGTGTCATCGCCGTCGGCGCCGACACCAACATCTGCGTGCTGCACACGCTTGCCGACGCCTACTTCTTGAACTACGACTCGATCGTGGTGACCGATGCCACCATGACCTTCCTCTGCGGCACGCAGGAGGGTGCGCTCGAGCACTGCGAGAAGTGCTACGGCTCCGCGCTCTGCACGGTCGCCGAGCTGGAGGCCGTGCTCTCGGCGTAAGCCTCAGCGTTCAATCTTCCAAGGGCGAGGCGTTTACCCGCGCGTCCTGGTGATGCGCGCGGCGACTTCGTGTGGGGTGAGGCCGGTGGTGTCCACGAGCTCGGTGCCAAGGTCGCGGTAGCGCGGGAGGTAGGAGAGCGACCGCGCCACCGCCTCTTCGTCGCGCACGCCCGCGCGCACATCTCCCTCGATGCGGCGGCACAACTCGTCCTCTTGCGCAACTAGGGAGACGGTGCGGACCTCGACGCCGCACTCCTCGATGGGTAGCCGCCCGAGGATCTTGTCGATGATCGCGCGCTCGCGCATGACCCAGCAGAGGATGACGTTCTCGTATGCGCTGCTGCGCAGGAAGTTGCCGAGCAGGTGGCAGATGTTGTCGAGCACCATGCGCTTGGTCTCCTCTGTTACCTGGAACGGGTCGGCGCACCAGCACCAATCCCCGTCGAGCATGACGGAGGCGGGCAGCATCCGATTGAGCTCGCGGCAGACGGTGGTCTTTCCCACGCCCATGGGGCCGCCGATGAGATAGAGGGTCTTGGTCATGCGAGTTCCTCCGGGAAGCTTGGATAGTCGCAACTTATTATTGCAGGTAATCGCGCCTGTAAAGCACTTTATACTGCATCTTGTGCGCCCCGCGGCTACGTTGGGGTTGCAGGAGAGGCCGCGAGGGATGAGGAAGCGCGCATGGACGTCGGCAACCAGATCAGGGAGCGCAGGCAGGCGCTCGGTCTCTCCCAGGAGGAGCTCGCGCAGAGGCTCTACGTGAGCCGCGTCACGGTGAGCCACGGGGAGACGAACAAGACCCTGCCCGACGTCCAGAGCATGCTCCTGCTCGCGAACCTCTTCGGCACCACGATCGACGAGATGGTGAGAGGGGACGTGGACGAGATGCGCGAGATGGTCGAGAAGGACGAGCAGCAGAGGAAGGCCTTCGCGATAGCGCTGGGGGCGGTCGAGGTCACCGTCATCGGCGTGCTCGCCTTTATGGCTGTTGCAGGGAGAGACTACCTGGATTCGGCGCTGCGCCTGCTGCTGGCGGTGCTTGTGCTGGCGTCCGCCGTGGTCGCCCTCGTCGCTCGGCGCGGCGGGGAGGGCCGGGAGGCAAAGAGTGCGGCCGAGCTTCTGGGCGCGGCGTCAGGAGACCCGGTGGAGGCGGCGCAGGAGAGCGCCTCCGCCAACGTCATGTGATTGGTGCTCCAGGTGTTCGTGGGGCTCGCCGTGGGCATCGGCGTGCTGGTGATAGGCGGACTATTGCTCGACGTGCAGGATTTTACCGGGCTTGCGGCAGCCGTCGGTGGCGCCGCTGCGTTGGCGGCAGCGCAGATGCTGGGTCGATACACGCGCTCAGCGTGGACGGCGGCCGTCCTGCCGACGCTCTGGGTCGCGCTCGTTGTCATTCTCAGTGTTACGACGGGCAACTCCGTCACGCCGCGCAGATGGATCGCTGTCGCGGGTGTTGCGATCTCGTTCCTCGCGTTCTGGGCGATCGGGCGGGGGCGTAGGAAACAAACCATTTAAGGATTGTTGCGATACGGGTTCTTCTTTGCTGATAGGGCATGGCGACCTATCATCGTTGGAAATCGAGTGCCTAGGACGTTCCGGGCGAGGAGGCGCAGCGCAATGAAGGTCATCGGCCTTATCGGCGGCATGAGCTGGGCGAGTACGGTCACCTACTATCAGGTCATCAACCGCGTGGTGGCAGAGCAGCTGGGAGGGCTCCATTCCGCCCGCATCGTGTTGTATAGCGTGGATTTCGACGAGATCGAGCGCTGCCAGTCCTCTGGCGACTGGGGTCGTAGCGCCGAGATTCTTGCCGAGGCGGCGCGTGCCCTCGAGCGCGCTGGGGCAGACATGGTTCTCATCTGCACGAACACCATGCACAAGGTCGCGGGCGAGGTCGCGGCGGCGGTGAGCGTCCCGCTGCTCCATATCGCCGACATGACGGCAGACGAGCTCGATCATGCCGGCATCGCCACAGTGGGGCTTCTCGGCACACGCTACACCATGGAGCAGGACTTCTACACCGGTGTCCTCGAGAAGCGTGGGATTGCCATTCTCACGCCGGATGAGAAGGACCGCGAGCTCGTGAACCGGGTGATCTTCGACGAGCTCTGCTTGGGCGAGATCCGTGATGACTCGCGCGCCGAGTTCCTCCGCGTCATCGACGACCTCGCCGTGCGCGGGGCGCAGGGGGTCATCCTCGGCTGCACGGAGATCGGTCTGCTCGTCCACCCGGAGGACACGGACGTCCCGCTCTTTGACACGACGCTCATCCATGCGCGCGGGGCGGCGCTGAGGGCCCTCGAGGGCTGATCGTACAGAACCCGCGGCGCTTCGCGGCGATGGCTCTCGTCATCGCGTTCAAAGCAGACTGAGATAATGCAAGTTGGGTACAATGAATAGCAAATCTCAACAAAATGATGGAGGTTGTTATGAGTTCGCAGCTTGCTACACGAGTAGAAGATGCCGAAGCGGCGCGTTTCCGAGAGACGACCCGCCTGCTGGGCACGACGCCGGCGGATGCCATGCGCATCTTCGTGTCCGCGTTCAACGCCCATCGCGGATTTCCGTTTGACGTGCGCCTGCCCGAGCCCAAGGTCGAGGCATTCGCTTCCGAGCAGGAGGCGGCGGAGTTTTCAGATCGGCTCGCGCTGAGGATGATGAGCGATGCGCGGTGAGATCTGGACGATGCGAGATGACCTTTATGCGAGCAAGGCGCGACCGGTTGTCATCGTGCAAAGCGACGAGATAAGCGGCTTCGACTCAGTCGTGCTCTGCTTGATGACGACGTTCGAGAGCTCCGGCATGCCGACGCGCGTCAGAGTCGAGCCCTCCGCAGAAAACGGCCTCGAGCGCACGAGCTTCGTGATGACGGACAAGATCGCTTCGGTCAGTTGCGGCATGTTGGGTAAGCGAATCGGCATCTTGGAGAGAGACCGGATGGACGAGGTGACGGAGAAGCTCGCACTCGTTCTGGGGCTCTCATAGCCACGTTCTGCAAAGTATGGGAGTACATCGATCTTGCCGCTTGCGGCTACCGGGCACTCGCAGAAGCCGTTCTTGCCGATCGGCCGTACCGCATCGAGTGCCCCGCGCTTCTCATCTGCGGTGACCACGACGCTGCGGGTTCGGCCAAGCGCTGCAACCGAGCATGGGAAAGGCACGCGGGCCTTCCCATGAGGTGGATCGAAGGCGCGGGCCATAACGCCAACACCGATGCTCCGGAGTGTGTGAACAGACTGATCGAGCGATTCATTGCGGATATCGGACAACAATCGGCGTAGGGAAAATAGGGACTGTCCCTATTTTCCCGCGTTGCGCTGTCGCATGACGCGCTTCTTGGGCGCGCGGGCGGCCTGCTCGGCTTGCTTCAGGCGCTCGACGGCGGCAAGGGCTTCGGCGCCGGGGTCGGTGGGTTCGCTCGTGGTCGAGCCGCTGCGTCGGGTGCGCCGCTTGCCTGCAGCCATGCGTTTCAGTGCTTTCCGCTGCCCGCGGAAGATCAGAACGAGTGCGATGACGATGATGAGCGCGTAGCCGATGCCGTCGAAATCGAAGTAGACGATCGTGCCCTCCGGTGTGGTCTTCTGCACAAGTCCCATATCGGCCCATGCGCAGGTGGGGGAGACCAACATCGCAGCAGCCCCAAACGCTGCAATCCTCGAAAACGCCCTATCGACCATCATGCTTCCTCACCATGCAAAAATACCCCAGGGGTTATTTTACGCCTTTGGGGTTTTCGCGTCGGGCGGGCTACGCGGGGCATTCGTTATACTGGGGCGCAACTGATGCGAAGGGAGCCGTTCATGGGCGCGACGCGCGTGCTGATCGTCGAGGACGATGCCGATATCAACCAGATCGTCGCCACGCACCTGGCGCGGCATGGGATGGCCTGCGCGCAGGCGTTCTCCGGGAGCGAGGCGCGCCTGCTCATCGGGGGCGGCGAGGGCTCGCTCCCCTTCGATATCGTGGTGTGCGACCTGATGCTGCCCGGCATGCCCGGCGAGGGGCTCGTGGGGCTCATCCGCGAGCGCGACGCCCGCGTCTCCATCATCGTGATCTCCGCGCGCACGGCCGCCTCCGACCGCATCGACCTGCTCAAGCTCGGCGCGGACGATTACCTCATCAAGCCGTTCGACCTGGACGAGCTCGTCGCGCGCATCGAGGTCCAGCTGCGCCACCGCGGCGTCCCCGCATCGGAGGGCGCGGGCGGGGGCGTGCGGCCCGCGGACGCGGCGCTGCGCTTTCGCGCGTGGGAGCTCGACCCCGAGGCGCGCACGTTCTCCGCGGACGGGCGGGGAGTCGAGCTCACCCGCATCGAATTCAACATCCTGCAGGCGCTGATGGAGCACCCCCGCCGCGTGTTCTCCAAGCAGGAGCTCTTCGAGCGGGCGTGGGGCGAGCCCTACACCGCCGACGACAACACCGTGAACGTGCACGTGTCGAACATCCGCGCCAAGCTGCGCGCGACGGGCACCGAGGGTTACATCAAGACCGTGTGGGGCATGGGCTTCAAGCTGCAGCAGGACGAGTAGCGCCGTGCGGAGGGGTGCGCCACCGGGGACGGCTCCCCCGGCCCTGCGGGAAAATAGTGACAGGCACTTTTTTCCCACGACGCCGTTCCCCCGACGCGCCGAGCGCGCCGTCGGCATCTTTAGGCTTTCTTAATCCTTGGGAAAGACTTGCTCAAAGATCGTCCCCCATACTCATGCACGAGCGGCGGGGAAGGGACTCGGATGGCCCCGCCGCGGGGATGATTGATGGGAGCAACCATGAATGTGATCGATATCCGTGGGCTCACCAAGCGCTACGGGAAGACGTTCGCGGTCGAGCGCCTGGACATGCATGTGGCCGCGGGGGACATCTACGGCTTCGTGGGCAAGAACGGCGCGGGCAAGTCGACGACGATGAAGATGATCGCCGGGCTTGCCACGCCGAGCGCCGGACAGCTCGCGCTGTTCGGCGAGGACCGCTCGCACGTGGCGGGGAGCTTCTCGGGAGCGCCCTCGCGCATCGGCGCCCTGATCGAGGAGCCGGGCGTGCTGCCGAAC
The DNA here is from genome assembly GCF_027669965.1 of Candidatus Collinsella stercoripullorum. Classification (NCBI taxonomy): domain Bacteria; kingdom Bacillati; phylum Actinomycetota; class Coriobacteriia; order Coriobacteriales; family Coriobacteriaceae; genus Collinsella; species Candidatus Collinsella stercoripullorum. The sequence continues at coordinate 48,476 of NZ_JAQECM010000003.1, forward strand.
TTCTCCGCGACGGAGAACATGATGATGAAGGCGCTCGCCATGGGCGTCGTCCGCCCGCGCGAGCAGGTGGACGACCTGCTCGCCCTCGTGGGGCTCGAGGGCGTCGGCCCGCGACGGGTGAAGAAGTTCTCCCTGGGTATGAAGCAGCGGCTGGGGCTCGCGCTCGCGCTCGTGGGCTCGCCCGACCTGCTGCTGCTCGACGAGCCGTTCAACGGCATGGATCCCGAGACGACGCGCGACCTGCGACGCGCCCTCGTGCGGCTCAACCGCGACCGCGGCGTGACGATCGTGATCTCGAGCCACGTGCTCGACCAGCTCATGCGCGTGTGCACGCGCTTCGGCGTCATCGCGGGCGGCCACATGGTGCGCGAGTTCACCGACGAGGAGCTGCATGCGGCCTGCGGCAGCTCGGTGCGCGTGAAGACGGCCGACCCGGCCCGCGCGCTCGCGATCCTGGAGGAGCGGCTGCCGGGGGCGACCTTCCGCGTGGAGCCCGACCAGGCGATCGTGGTCGGCGGGGGAGCGCGCCGGGCGACCTCCGCGTACGGCGGGGCGTCGAGCGATCCTGCGGCGTCGGGCGCGCCCTCGGTGGAGGACGTGTCGCGCGTGCTGCACGACGCCGGCCAGGTGGTGCTCGAGCTCACGGTGCTCGAGCGCGACATCGAGGACTACTTCGTCGAGCTCATGGACGGCGGCTCCCGCCCTGCGGCTCCCGCGCCCGAGGGGAGGTAGGCCGATGCTGGATTGCCTGATCGATTTTCTGCTCGAGCTCGTCCCGTCCCTGTTCTCGCGTCGCAAAGGAAGGTAGCGCCATGCTGAACCTCATCAAATCCGACCTGTACCGCATCACGCGCGCCCGCGGCCTGCGCGGCAGCTTCTGGCAGTACTCCCTCGCGATCGTCGCCGCGTACGCCGCCGTCGTGGCGCTGATGCTGTTCGCCAAGACACAGACCTACGCCGCGCTCTCGGAGGGGGCGGCAAATCCCGTGCCGTCCGATTTCGCCTCCTACACCGCGTACCTTGCGGACATGGCGAGCGGCATCGTCCCGCTGTGCGTCTGCTTCATGGTGGCGGAGCACGTCCTGCAGGAGTTCAAGGGCGGCTACGCCCGCACCGCGCTCAGCGCCCGCGTCGGCAGGCTCTCGTACGTCCTCGGCAAGGTGGCGTTCGCGGGCGTCCTGTCCGCGGTCATGCTGCTGCTCTCGATCGCGGTCATCACCGGGTGCGCATGGATCGGCGGGTACACGTTCGCGCAGGCCGACAGCCCGGTCGGGTTCCTGGGATGGCTCGGCGGCTACTGGCTCAACATCTGGGCGCTCGCCGTGCTCTCGCTCGTCCTCGTGTACGCCACGCGCGTCAGCCCTGTGAGCTACATCGGCGCGTTCTGCTTCTGCTTCGGGACGGTCTCGAGCCTGCTGAGCGGGCTGGCGTTCTCCTCGGGCGGCATCCTGCGCGTCATGCAGCCCGTCCGCCCCGCCCTCGAGACGCTCGCCGCGTGGCTGCCCTCTTCCTCGCTGGGCAACCTCAAGTTCGGCGGCGGCCTGTTCTGGATGTCGCCCGCCGACGTCTGGGGGGCATCGTCGCAGGCGCTGACCGTCGCGCCCGGCGTCCAGGCGCTGATCGCGGGCGTCATCTGGGTCGCGATCCCCGCCGCGGTCGTGCTCCTCATCGCCCGCGAGCGCGATATCTAGGGCAAGCGGCGCGCGGTCGGTTCCAGAATAATCGTTTGGAGACGCCCATGGATACGAGCCTGCTCGCCATCATCCTGCTTGTCGTCGGGGTCGGCATGGGCGCGCTGCTCGCGAGCGCGCGCTATCTCGGCGAGATGCGCCGCATCGCCCGCTTCCTGCGCGAACGCGATGCGGAGAGCAACGCGCGCGTGACGGCGGGGGCCGCGCCCGGCGTGACCGAGCTCGCCGACGCCGTCAACGCCGAGCTCGACCGCGGCGCGCAGGCCCATATCGAGGCGATGCGCCGCCAGCAGGAGTTCCAGCGCGACCTGTCGGCGCTGTCGCACGACATCCGCACGCCGCTCATGGGCGCGAAGGGCTACCTGCAGCTCGCGTGCGACGAGGGGGACCCGGAGGTGCGCGCCCGGCACCTGGAGGCGGCGGCGAGCCGCATCGATGCGACGACGGAGCTGCTCGACCAGCTGTTCGCCTACACGAAGTCGACCGACCCCGACCTCGCGCTCAAGATGGAGCCGGTGGCGCTCAAGCCCTTCGTGGAGGAGGTGCTGCTGGGGCAGTACCCCGCCTTCGAGGAGCGTGGCTGGGAGCCGGCCGTCTCCTTCGACGACGCGACCGTCACGGTCGAGGCGGACCGGGACGCGCTCGCGCGCATCTTCACGAACCTGACGGTGAACGCGCTGCGCCACGGGGCCGCGGCGCCGGCGATCGGGTGCCGGTGCGCGGGCGGCCATGCGGTCCTGCGCGTCGCGAACGCCGTCGCGGACCCGGGGGTCATCGATGCCGAGCGGCTCTTCGACCGGTTCTACCAGGCCGACGCGTCGCGCGGCGCGAAGGGCAGCGGACTCGGCCTGTCGGTGGCGGCGAACCTCGCGCATGCCATGGACATGGGGATCTCCGCCTCGCTCGAGGACGATGTGCTGTCCATCGCGCTCGACATGCACGCGCTTTCCTGACGGGGCGCCGGCGCGCCCCGTGCCGTGCCCGGCGGCGCTCCTGTCGATTTGCCGCTGTCCGCCCCGCGTCGGCCCGCCTGCGCGCCGTTGCGCTAGGATGGGGAGGTTCAAACGCGGCCGGGCTGCGGCCGCTTCGCGAAAGAGGACCCCATGCGCACCGACGATTTCGATTACGACCTGCCCGAAGAGCTCATCGCCCAGGCGCCGGCCGAGCCGCGCGACAGCTGCCGCCTGCTCGTGCTGGATCGCGCGGGCACCGCGTCAGAGGGCGACGGCAGGGTCGCGCTCGCCCACGGGGGCACCGTGGAGCACCGCATCTTCCGCGATATCGTCGACTACATCGAGCCCGGCGACGTCCTCGTGATCAACCGGACCCGCGTCATGCCCGCCCGCCTCGTCGGGCGCAAGGCGGCCACCGGCGGCGTCGCCGAGACGCTGCTGCTGCGCCGGCGCGAGGACATCGACCCTCTCGGGCACGTGTGGGAGTGCCTCGTCAACCCGGGGCGCCGCCTCAAGCCCGGCGCGGTCATCGAGTACCGCGCCGGCGGCCTGCACGCCCCCGAGTCGGCCCCGGTCGTGCTCACCGGCGAGGTCGTCGACTTCGTCCCCGAGAGCCGCGGCGGCCGCCTCGTGCGCTTCGCCCCCCGCGGCGAGGGCGCGTCCGGCGCGCCGCGCACCCTCGATGAGGCGATCCACGCGGCGGGCCACGTGCCGCTGCCGCCCTACATCACCGACTACCAGGGCGATCCCGAGAAGTACCAGACCGTCTACGCCATGGAGGAGGAGCACTCCGCCGCGGCGCCGACGGCCGGCCTGCACTTCACGCCCGAGCTCATGGAGCGCATCGAGGACAAGGGCGCGACCTTCGCGGCCGTGGAGCTCGAGGTGGGTATCGACACCTTCCGCCTGGTGGAGGAGGACGATCCCACCCAGCACGTGATGCACACCGAGCGCTACCACGTCCCCGAGGAGGTCGTCCGCGCCGTCCACGCCGCCAAGGCGGCGGGGCACCGGGTCATCGCGGTGGGGACGACGGCGGTGCGCTCGCTCGAGAGCGCCTTCGACGCGCAGGCGCCCGCGGCGGAGCCCCCCGTCACCGCGCGGTACTTCGAAGGGCGTCCGGACGGGGCCGACGTGCTCGGCCGCGGCGACATCACCCCGCGCGCGGACGCGACCACCGACCTCTTCCTCATGCCGGGTTCCACCTACCACGTGGTCGACGCCCTCATTACCAACTTCCACGTGCCGCGGTCCACGCTGATGATGCTCGTCTCCGCGTTCGCCTCCCGCGACCAGGTCATGGACGCCTACGCCGAGGCGGTGCACGAGTGCTACCGCTTCTTCAGCTTCGGCGACGCGATGCTCATCGAGTGACGGGTCCCGGCACGGGCCGCCGGGGCCGCTTGGCGGCGGGCCGATTATTTCCAATCGGGCAACGCGTGCGCGCGACGGTTGCCGCGCGGCGGCTCTTCGGGGGATAATCCCCTGCACATCCCTGTCGACCGACCGTTCGAGAAGGAGCGCCTATGTCCATGCGGTTCAAGCGCCTGCTGCCTATCCCCAAGGAGATCCGCGAGGAGATGCCGCTGTCGGCGGAGATGAGCGAGCGGAAGGTCTCCTTCGACGAGCAGGTCGCCGCGGTGCTCACCGGCGCCGACCCCCGTCTGCTGCTGATCTGCGGCCCGTGCTCGGCCGACCGCGAGGACTCGGTCCTCGAGTACGTCACCCGCCTCGCCGCCCTGGCGGACCGCGTGCGCGACCGGCTCCTCATCATCCCGCGCGTCTACACCAACAAGCCCCGCACGAAGGGCACCGGCTACAAGGGCCTGCTGCACAACCCCGATCCCGAGGCCGCGCCCAACCTGCTCGAGGGTGTGAAGGCCATCCGCCGCATGCACCTGCGGGTGGTCGAGGAGACCGGGATGTTCACCGCCGACGAGATGCTGTACCCCACCAACTACCAGTACCTCATCGACCTGCTCGGCTACATCGCGGTCGGCGCGCGCTCCGTGGAGAACCAGGAGCACCGCCTCGTGGCGTCGGGCGTGCCCATGCCGGTCGGCATGAAGAACCCCACGGGCGGGTCCACCGATGTGATGCTGAACTCGATCTACGCGGCGCAGCAGCCCCAGACCTTCATCTTCCGTAACTGGGAGGTCTCCACCACCGGCAACCCGCTCGCACATGCCGTGCTGCGCGGCTACATCGGAATGGACGGCCTCAACTACCCCAACTACCACTACGAGTACCTGGAGCGCCTCGCCGCGTCCTACACCGAGGCGGATTTCGCCAACCCCGCGGCGATCATCGACTGCAACCACGACAACTCGGGCAAGCGCCCGCTCGAGCAGATCCGCATCATGAAGGAGGTGCTCGACTCCATGCGCCGGTCCGAGCCCATCCGCAGGCTCGTGCGCGGCTTCATGGTGGAGAGCTACCTCGAGGACGGCAACCAGCCGCTCGACGGGGGCGTGTTCGGCAAGTCGATCACCGACGCGTGCCTGGGCTGGGACAAGACCGAGCGCCTGGTGCTCGAGATCGCCGACCGCATCTAGGCGCCCGCGCCGGATACCCGACCGCCGGGCCCGATTGCCGGGCCGGGCGGTATCATGGCGAGGACGCATCCCTTCCTGCGAAAGGCATCTTCCCATGCTCACCATCGGCTGCCATCTCTCCACCTCGAAGGGCTTCGAGGCCATGGGGCGCACGGCGCTCTCCATCGGCGCGGACACCTTCGCGTTCTTCACCCGCAACCCGCGCGGCGGCACCGTCCGCGAGCTCGATCCCGACGATGTCGCCGCCCTGCGCGGCATCTTGGACGAGCATGCGTTCGGGCCGCTCGTCGCCCATGCGCCCTACACCTACAACCCCTGCTCGGCCAAGGAGCGGGCGCGCGAGTTCGTGCTCGAGGCCATGGCGGAGGACCTGGAGCGCATGGAGGCCCTGCCGGGCAACCTCTACAACTTCCATCCCGGGGCGCACGTGGGCCAGGGACCCGACGCGGGCATCGAGATGATCGTCGACGTGCTCACCCGGGTCATGTTCGAGGGCCAGCGCACGACGGTCCTGCTCGAGACGATGGCCGGCAAGGGCACCGAGGTCGGGCGCTCCTTCGAGGAGCTCGCCGCCATCATCGACGGGGTGGCGCGCACCGCGCCCGCGCTCGCCGACAACCTCGGCGTGTGCCTGGACACCTGCCACGTGAGCGACGCCGGCTACGACCTCATCGGCGACCTCGACGGGGTGCTCGCCGAGTTCGACCGCGTCGTGGGGCTATCGCGCCTGCGCGCCGTGCACGTCAACGACTCCAAGAACCCCTGCGGCGCCCGCAAGGACCGCCATGCGCGCATCGGCGAGGGCTACCTCGGTTCCGCCGAGCTCGGGGGCGGGGAGGAGGTCTTCGCGCGGATCGTGTCCCATCCGGCCCTGCGCGACCTCCCGTTCATCCTCGAGACCCCCAACGAGCTGCCGGGCTACGCGCGCGAGATCGAGCTGCTGCGCTCCCTGCAGACCGGCGCCTGACGCGCGGCGGAGTGGCCTGCGGCGGCCGGGACGGCCCCGCATCATGACGCGGGGCCGCCCAGCGGTCGCCACCGTCCCGCCCTCCGGTCATTCTGTATGCCGCGCCGCTTTCCAGCCGGGGCGGGGCCGTCTGCGCCGTATAGTTGAGGGAGATGCCTCGCGCATGCCGGGTGCGGCCGGATCGGGCCGCCCGCCGCGCGCGGCGGCCGACGTACCCCGCGCCCGCCGGGCGCGACCGTGAGGAGGAACGGGATGAACGAGACGAGCGCCGCGACGCCCGGCCCCGAGGAGCGCCCCATCGTGCGCATCCGGGACCTGCGCAAGAGCTTCGGCGACCTGGACGTGCTGAAGGGGATCGACCTCGACGTCCACCGCGGCGAGGTCGTGGTGGTGCTCGGCCCCTCGGGCTCCGGGAAATCGACCATGCTGCGCTGCGTGAACCTGCTCGAGGTCCCCACGAGCGGCCAGGTCTTCTTCGAGGACACCGAGGTCACGGCCCCCGACGTCGACATCAACGCGGTGCGCGCCAAGCTCGGCATGGTCTTCCAGAGCTTCAACCTGTTCCCGCACCTGTCGGCCAAGAGAAACGTGATGATCGCCCAGCAGCGCGTGCTCAAGCGCAGCGCCGAGGAGGCGGAGCGCGTCGCGCTCGAGCAGCTCGCGCGCGTGGGGCTCGCCGAGCGGGTCGACTACATGCCGAGCCAGCTGTCGGGCGGACAGCAGCAGCGCGTGGCGATCGCCCGCGCCCTCGCCATGGACCCGCACGTCATGCTCTTCGACGAGGCCACGAGCGCGCTCGACCCCGAGCTCGTCCGCGATGTGCTGGGCGTCATGAAGGAGCTCGCCCGCGGCGGCATGACCATGATCGTCGTCACCCATGAGATGGGGTTCGCGCGCGAGGTCGCCGACCGCGTCATCTTCATGGACGGCGGCGTCATCGTCGAGCAGGGCACGCCCGACGAGGTCTTCGACAGCCCGCGCTCCGAGCGCACGCGGGACTTCCTGGGCCATATCGCCTGATCCGCCCGCGGCACCCTGCCGCCCCGTACGCGAAGCGCCCCTCCTGTGGACCGCGGATCCGGTCGGCGGGAGGGGCGCTGCCATGCGGACGGGCGTCCGGGCCGGCGTCCGCGGGGCGCATCCCGGAGACGGCGCACCCGCGGACGGGGAGGGGCGCTACAGCGCGCTGCGGTAGATGGCGCGCGCGTCGTCGAGGGTCAGCTTCTTGAAGGAGCCGAACAGCTCGCCGCGGTTGATCGTGAGGCCGGGCATGAGCTGCTCGATATCGTCCTCCTGCATGCCGAACGCGGAGAGGGTGCGCGGCATGCCCAGCGAGACGAAGAAGTCCTGCAGCTCGTCGATGGTCGCCTCCACGGCGTCGGCGACGGCGCGCTCGGGCGTGACCTCCTCGTCGATGCCCGTGAGGTCGTCGACGGCGGGGTCGACCGGCTCGATGCCGAAGACCTGGCGGCCGAACTCCAGGAAGCGCTCGGGATGCTCGCGCCACACGTAGCGCATCCAGGCGGGGAAGATCACGGCGAGCCCGGCGCCGTGGGTGATCGAGGTGTCGAAGGCGGACAGCTCGTGCTCGAGCCCGTGGCAGGTCCAGTCGCCGTCGCGCCCGCCCGGGACGCCCAGGCCGCAGCCCGCCAGGCCGTTGTGGGCGAGGGTGCCCACCCACATGATGTCGGCGCGCGCGTCGTAGTCGCAGGGGTCCTCCATCACGCGCGGGGCCGCCTCGATCACGGCGCGGATCATGCCGAGGGCGATGTTGTCGGTCACCGGGGCCGCCGGCTGGCCGGAGAAGAAGCGCTCCATGATGTGGGCGATCATGTCGGTGACGCCCGCCGCGGTCTGGTAGGGCGGCAGGGTGAAGGTGAGCTCGGGGTCCATGACGGCGAGGACCGGGCGGTAGATGTCGGTGTTGAGGCCGCACTTGAGGTGCTCGGCGTCGTTGCTGATGACGCAGGAGTTCGACGCCTCGGACCCCGAGGCGGGGATGGTCACCACGCAGGCGACGGGCAGGCAGGTGGAGGGCACGGCCCGCTTGCGCCAGAAGTCCCAGGCGTCGCCGTCGTAGGGCGCGGCGACGGCGATGCCCTTCGCGGCGTCCATGGCAGAGCCGCCGCCCACGGCCAGCACCACGTCGGCGCCGAAGTCGCGGGCGAGCTGCGCGCCCGCGCGGACCGAGCCGATCTCGGGGTTGGGCCGCACGCCGGATAGTTCGGCGTGCTCGACCCCGGCGGCGTCGAGCGAGGCCTTCACGCGGTCGAGCGTGCCGGTGCGCACGACCGAGCCCTGCCCGTAGACGATGAGCGCGCGCCGGTAGCCGAGCGCGGCGAGCTCCTCGCCGGTGCGGTCGGTCACCTTGCGGCCGAAGACGAAGCGCGTGGGGGAGTAGAACCTGAAGTCGTTCACGATGATCCTTTCACGGGTGCCCGGGCTGCCCGGGCGGTGCTGCGGGGACGGGACCCGTCCCGCGGGGCCGCGGCCCCGGTCGAGCCGGTGTCCGGGGCTCCCGCGCCCGCCGCGAGGAGGCCGCAGGGGCGCGGGAGCGCAGGGGGTTTCGATCAGTAGCCGAGGTCCTGGCCGATGAGGACGACCTTGATGCGGCCGTCGTGGCGCGAGTGCCGCGTGACGACCGTCTCGCAGCACATGCAGCGCTCCGCATGGCACCTCCCGCAGATCCCGTGGGTCTCGCAGGGGGTCTCGGTGTGCAGGCGCGCGGCGTTCATGGGGCAGGTGACGGTGCGGATGCGCTTGATGCCGGCGTCCACGTCTGCCACGAGCTTGTTCATGCCCGCGAGCACGACCACGTGGGCGGGGCCGTGGACCAGGCACGCCAGGCGGTCGCCGTTGCCGTCGATGTTCACGAGCTCGCCTCCGACGGTGAGGGCGTTCGTGCTCATGAAGAACCAGTCGGCGCTCGCGCGGTCGCGCCACATCTCGCGGCGCTCCTCGGGCGTGTGCGCGGTCGAGCGGTCGAGCAGCTTCCAGGGGCCGGTCTCGAGCGCGGCGCGCATGCCGCTCTCGGTGAAGGTCATGCTGCCGCCCCAGGTGACCGAGTCGCCCGCGGGGATCATCCCGCAGACGAGCTCGACGGCCTCCTCCGCGGTGTCGCGGTAGTATCCCTCCATGTTGCGGCGGTTGAGGTTCTTGATGACGGTGGCCGCGGTGGCGCGGTACGCGGCCAGCTTGCTTTCGTCCATGGGTCCCCTCTCGATATCGGTGCAGGACCACTCGATTGTACCCCGCCCGCCGCGCGCCGAAGGCCCGCGCGGCCCCATCCCGGCGGGCCTCCATGCGACGGGGCCGCGCCCGGACGGTCGGTCCGGACGCGGCCCCAGCCGCGGTTCGATGCCGGCGCGCCGCGGGCAGCGGGCGCGCGGGGATGCCGGCGACCCGGCCCCGCCCGGCGCTAGGCGAGCGAGCCGCCGAGCTCCCGGCAGGACTCCAGGGCATCGTCGTCGGGCTCGTTGTTGGCGATCACGGTCCCGGCGACCGCGGCGCCCGCCTCGTCGGCGTCCTCGTGCCAGGTCTCCATCCACTCGCCGGTGCCCCAGTCGTAGGAGCCGAACAGCGCGATGCGCTTCCCGTCGAGCTCGGGCTTGACGTCCTCCCACATCGGCTGGAACTCGCCCTCCTCCAGCTCCTCCGCGCCCATGGCAGGGCAGCCGAAGGCGATGGCGTCGAAGGAGGCCGCGTCCGAGGCGGTGAAGTCCGCCGCCTGGATGGTCTCGACCTCCGCGCCCTTGGCGGCGGCACCGTCCGCCACGGCTCCCGCCATGGCCTCGGTGTTGCCGGTGCCGCTCCAGAAGACGACTGCGATCCTGCTCATTTCCATATCCTTTCCGTTCGGTCCGGGCCGTTCCCGGACGGGTTACCCGATGGACGGGACGGCCAGGCGCGCCAGGTCGGCGCCCTGCCGGTGCGCGCGCAGGTAGGCCTCCGCGCAGCGGCGGAAGCGCGCGAAGGTGGCGAGCGCCCGGTCCACGTCCGCGTAGACCTTCCAGGGCCCGAGCGCCAGGTAGTCGCGGCCGCGGTGCTCGATGAACCCCGCGACGTCCGCGTAGGGGTACCCCAGGAACAGCCCCATCTCGTGGGGGAAGTCCCGTGCGCAGCCGGATTCCTCGCAGGGGCACGGTCGCGTCCGCGGTCCCGCAGCTCCCCGTCCGGCGTCGCGCTCGAGGCGCGTCGCGAGCGCGTCCAGGCAGTCCTCGAGGGAGGCCGGGTCGTACCCGCGGTCCGCGAGCAGCGATGCCGCGCGCGGGTCGCGCAGATGGGCCGCGAGCTCGCGCGGCCGGTACACGTAGACGAGCGCGCCGCATCCGCGCCATGCGAGGACGCGCACCGCGACGCCCGATCCGCGCATCTGCCGAGCGCACCTCTCGACCGCCTCCTCGAGGTCCCTGCGCCCTTCATCCGGCCCCGTCTCGCGGGAGTAGTTCCCCGGGACGTTGAACAGGCTCGCGGGCTTCAGGGCGGCGAGGGTGGGCGCGCAGTGCCGCACGATGGCGTGCTCGAGCTCCCGCTCGTCGGGAAGGACTCCCATGGCTCCTCCTGAAAGTTCACCGTGGCTTACAAAAGGTCCATGTGAAAACGTACCGGCTCCGGGCGCGTCGGTCAAGTAAAAAGTAATCCACTGCGAACTTTTTTACGAATCGGACTATAGCGGGTGGGGAGGTGTCCCGCCGGCAGCGGCGAGGAGCCGGCCCGCTTCGCCGCCGCCTACGACCGCCTGATCGTCCAGATGTCGTCGAAGGGCACGGTCCGCTGGCCGAGCCGCAGGCTGCGCCGCACCGGGTCGACACCCTCCACCACCCCGGCGCGCGTGATGTAGCCGCCCCGGTCGTAGTAGGTGATGCGGACGAGGTCCCCGCGCCGCACCTGCACGATCGTGCGCGAGAGCGCCTCGGCCTCCTCCTCGGTGAGCTCATGGCGCGGCTCCACGATGCGCTCCTGCTCGCGCACGAGGTCGTAGTAGCCGGTGAGCGCGGCGAAGGGCATGAACTGGGCCGCGCGGCTCGCCCGCGGCCTTCCGTCGGCGCGCCGCGCGGGGCGGCCCGGGCCCGTCGGGCGCGACTCGTCCCCGACCGGCGAGAACTCGAGCTCGCCCCAAGGGGAGTCGAGCCGCCGGGTCCTTTCGGCGCCCGCGCCCCCGCGGTCCGCGCCCGCCCGGTGCCCGTCCGGTGTCCTGCTAGGCATGGTGTCCTCCCACCTGCTCGTTGCGTTCCCGTCCCGTCGCCCCCTCGCGGTAGCTCGTGCCGCGCAGCAGGGCGTTCTTGCCATAGCGTCCGCGCACCGCGAGCACGGCCTCGGCCAGGTCGCGCTCGGCCTGCTCGGCGGCGCGGTCGCAGAACAGGTCCTCGGTCGCGAACTCCTCGGGCAGCAGGCCCCCGAAGCCGATGTTTACGCGCTTGATGGGGCGGTCGGGGTCCACGATCTCCTCGTACAGGGCGTCGAAGCGCGCCATGAGGCGCTTGAAGGAGCTCGTGCGCTCGCCCAGCTTCCGCGACGCCTCGGCGTAGCCGTAGATCCGCCGCCCCTTGAGCGGGCGCGTCCCGTGCTCGCCGACGAAGCACCCTCCGGCGCCCACCGGCCCCGCGGGTGCGCGCGCGGCCTGCCGGGCCCGTACCCCGTCGTGCCGCGGGCCGCGCCGGGCCGCCGCCCTGCCCCGTCCCGGCGCCGCGTCGCGGGCTCCCCCCGGTGCCGGGGCGGCGGCCAGCACGGTGTCGGCCTGGTGCAGCCCTCCGCAGCCGTCCCCGACCCGCGCGCTCCCGCTCGCCCCGATCCGCGCCCGCTCGCGGGTGTCGTCTGCGTACCCCACGTACAGGGAGATCGCGTCGCACACCGCGCGCCGGTCGACGAGGTCGAGCACCGAGGCGTCCACCATCTCGCGCAGGACCGTGCGCCCCTCCCCGTAGCTGTAGCTGCGCGGGAGCACCTGGCCGCTCGTCAGGGAGGTCGCCTCGGGCACGTAGGCGTGTATCTCCGCGATGGTGCAGGGCTCGACGCCGTGCGCGTGGTCGATCAGGTACTCCGCCGTCACGCCGAACTCCCGGTACAGGATGCGCTCGTCGAGCGCGGCGACGCCCATGAGGTCGGCCGCTCCGTATTTGGCCAGGCGCGCGGCGATGCCCGGCCCGATGCCCCAGATGTCGGTGATGGGGCGGTGCCGCCAGATGGTCCTGCGGAACAGCTCCTCGTCCAGGTACCCGATGCCGTCCTCCACGTGCTTGGCCGTGATGTCGAGCGCCACCTTGGCCAGGAACAGGTTGGTGCCGATACCGGCCGTCGCGCGTATGCCGCAGCGGGCGTAGACGGCGTCCATGAGCTCGCGGGCGAACGCGCGCGGCGTGGTGCGGTAGAGCGACAGGTAGGGGGTGGCGTCGATGAAGCACTCGTCGACCGAGTAGACGTGGATGTCGTCGGGGCTCACGTACTCCAGGTAGATGCTGTAGATCCGCGCTGAGACCTCCATGTAGTGGCGCATGCGCGGACGCGCCATGATGTAGTCGATCCCATCGGGGATCTCGAACACGCGGCAGCGGTTGCGCACCCCGAGCCGCTTCATGGCGGCCGACACCGCCAGGCAGATGGTGGTGCGCCCGCGGTCGGGGTCGGCCACCACCAGGTTGCAGGTGAGGGTGTCCCGGCCGCGGTCGGCGCATTCCACCGACGCGTAGAACGTCTTGAGGTCGATGCACAGGTATATGCGGTTCTCGGTGGCGGAATCACCCACGGCGGCCCCCTCCCGGCGGAAGTCCAAACATCTGTTCCGGAACGTCTGTTCGATGATAGGACGCCGCGCGGACATCCGTCAAACGCGCTGGTCGCGCGCGAATCCGGGCCCCGGGGCGCTGCTCGGGCGGCCGCGCCTGCGCGGACGGGGGCGGGAGGCGCCACGATTTCGCCACAACCCGCCGTCCCGCCGGCGGATGTCCGCGCCGACGGGTACCCTGCGGGTATCGGTATCGAGACGGATGACGGGACGGGAGGGGAGCCCATGCGCGATCTCGAGGAACCCGGTCGGCCCCCGCGGGGCGTTCGCGAGGCGGGCGGCCTGCCCGCGCGGATAGGCGCCCTCGCGCGCCGGAACCGCGTCGCGCTGGCCGTGCTCGGCTGCGCGGCCGTGTTCTCGCTGCTGCTCGCGGAGGTGCTCGAGGGCGAGATCATGGCCGTCGACCGCGCGGCGTACTGGCTCATCGTGGAGCACCTGCGCGCCGACTGGCTCACCCCGGTCATGGAGGGCTTCTCCGCCCTCGCCACGCCCACGGTGCTCATCGCCCTGCTCCTCATGATCGCCGCCTTCGCCCCGGGCCGCCGCCCGGGGTGGTGCTGCGCGGTGAACCTGGCGCTCGCGGCGGGCTTGAACGTGCTGCTCAAGACCCTGGTCCAGCGCCCGCGCCCGGAGGGCTTCCGCCTGGTCGAGGAGACCGGCTTCAGCTTCCCGTCCGGTCATTCCATGGCGGCGATGGCCTTCTTCGGGCTGGTGATCTGGCTCGTGTGGCGCTACGAGCCGGACCGGCGCCGCCGCAACCTGCTCGCGGGCGTCTTCTCGCTCATCATCCTGATGATCGGGGTGAGCCGCATCTACCTGGGCGTGCACTACGCGTCCGATGTGATCGGAGGTTTCTGCGCGTCGCTGATCTGGCTCGCGTTCTACACCCGCATCGCCGTCCCGCTGTTCCTGGGGCCCGCGCCCGTCCGGACGGACGCCCCCGGCGCGGACCGCTCCGCCGGCGCGGGGGCTCCGCGCTGAGGCCGGGTCCCGCGCAGGGCCCGGGTTGCCCGCCCGCGCGCGGCTACAGGCCGGCGGGCCAGCGGCAGGCGTCGAGGTCCACGTGGGTCCCGTCGCGGAACGCCACGCCCTCGTCCTCGAGCAGCGCACGCTGCGCCTGCGGGCCGCCGAACGCGAACCCCTCGCAGATGCGCCCGTCGGCGAAGACCACCCGATGGCAGGGGACCTCGCCCGGGTAGGGGTTGGCGTGCAGGGCGAACCCCACGTACCGCGCGCGGCGCGGCTCCCCGATGAGCGCGGCGATCTGCCCGTAGGTGGCCACGGACCCCTCGGGGATCTGGCGCACCGCGTCGTATACCCGCTCGAAGAAGCCCTCGCGGTCGCTCTGCCTCATCATGGCGTGCCCTCCCGTTCCGTATGACCGCCCCTTCCGTCTCTCGGGCGTTCCCTGGTTACCTATAGCTAACTTGTGGAGAGGCTGTGGAAGGGAACGGCGAGCTGGACGGGGCGTGTCCAGTTTACTATAGTTAACTCAACGACGGAGCAGGGAACAGGCGATGAAACATACCAGCTCCGCCGAGTTTGATTGCATCCCTCCCCTCTGTGCGATCAACGTAGCGTTTGGAAGCGCCCCGGCATCCCAGCGGTGTCGGGGCGCTTTCATGTGCGCGGACGCCGATCCGTCCCGCCGCCTGCGCGGATGCGGGGGCGGCCGGGGGCGGGGGAGGGCCGCATCGCCCGAGCGGGGGTCTCGCCGGCCGCGGGCGCCCCGGCTCCCGGGCGGGGCCTAGGACCGGGCGGACGCGCGCGGATGCGCCTGCACGTGGCGGGCGAAGCTCTCCCAGGACCAGTCGTCGGCGTCCTCGGGCAGCTTGTCCGGGGACACGGCGTTGAACAGGCAGGTGGGGATCTCGTGCTCGCGCAGGTTCTTGGCGATGCACGGCGCGCAGCCCCGGTCGTGGTTCACGGGGTTGTACGGGCAGGTCAGATCGTCGCAGGTGCAGAACGGGACATCCATGGCGCCTCCAATCGGTTCGGCCGCCGGCGTCGACGGACGGCCGTACCGACCATCCTAGCGCGTCCGCGCCCCCTCCGGCGCGATGCGGTCCAGCAGTTCGCCGAACGCGCCGTCGTCGGCGGCGGTGTCGAGCACGAGGTCGCAGAAGGGGAGGATGTCGCGCGACGCGTTCGCGACGCCCACGCCGAGCCCGGCGGCGCGGATCATGGCGAGGTCGTTGGCGGAGTCGCCCACGCCCACGGTGTCGGCCATGTCGATGCCGAGCAGCCCCGCCAGATGGGCGAGGCCGGTCCCCTTGTCCACCCCGTGGGGCACGAACTCCGCATAGCGCCCGGACGAGTACGTGATGTCGGCGGCCGCGGGGTCGAGCTGCGCGCGCAGGGACTCCCCCAGGCGCTTCACGGCCGCGAAGTCGGGGTCCATGAAGATGATCTTGCAGAGCTCCTCGTCCCCGGCTGCGGTGAGGGCGCAAGCGTCGTCGGGGAGCTGCTCGACGCCCTGGAGCCCGGAGACGTAAGCGCGCTCGGCGTCGTTCAGGAACTGCGCGAGGATGCGCCCGCTCGCCGTGTACAGGTGCAGGCAGATGCGGTGCCGCGCGGCGTACCGGTAGAGCCAGGCCACCGTCTCGCGGTCCATCGTCGTGCGCAGCAGCGGCTCGGGGTCGCCGTAGCGGTTGATGAACCCGCCGTTGTACGAGATCACGTAGCTGCCGCGCAGCAGCGCGGGGTCGATGCCCGACAGGCTCCCCATGATGGAGGGGTACGGCCTGCCGGAGCTGGGGACGAACAGGATGCCGAGCGCGCGCATACGCTCGAGGGCGGCGATGTTGGCCGCGGGCACGGCGTGGCCGGCGCCCAGGAACGTCTCGTCCATGTCGCTTGCGATGAGCCGGTACATCGGCCGCTCCCTCACCTCGTCGTCGCTGGTTTGCCGCCGGCGCCTTGCCGTCGGGGCCGGCGGCCACCTCGCCTCGTCGCCGCCGGTCGCTAGTAGACCATCCCCATGGCCTCGCGCACCTCGGCCAGCGTCGCCTCGGCGATCTCGTTGGCGCGGCGGTTGCCTTCGTGGAGCACGTCCTTCACGTAGTCGAGGTCGTTCTCGAAGCGGTGCCGGCGCTCGCGGATGGGCTCGAAGTACCCGTTCACGGCCTCCGTGACGTACTTCTTGAGCTGGCCGGAGCCGCCCATGCCGATCTCGGCGGCGATCTCGGTCTCGCTGCGGCCCGTGCAGATGGCGGCGGTGGACAGCAGCCCGGACACGCCGGGGCGCCCCTCCGGGTCGAAGGTGATCATGCGCTCGGAGTCGGTCTGGCTCTTCTTGATGCGCTTGGCCGTCTCCTCGGGGGTCATGGAGATGGAGATGGCGTTGCCGTAGGACTTGCTCATCTTGCGCCCGTCGAGGCCCGGCAGCAGCGGCGTGTCGGACAGCAGGGCGTCGACCTCGGGGAAGACGCGCCCGAAGCGGTTGTTGAAGCGGCGCGCGATGAGACGGGTGAGCTCGATGTGCGGCAGCTGGTCGCGGCCGACGGGCACCACGTTGCCCTTGCAGAACAGGATGTCGCAGGCCTGGTGGACCGGGTAGGTGAGCAGAAGGCCGGTGAGCTCGTGGCCGGAGGCCTCCATCTCGGCCTTCACCGTGGGGTTGCGCTGCAGCTCGGCCTCGGAGACGAGGGAGAGGAAGGGCAGCATGAGCTGGTTGGCCGCCGGCACCGCGGAGTGCGCGTAGATCATCGTCTTGTCCGGGTCGATGCCGCAGGCGAGGTAGTCCATGACCATGTTGTAGACGTTGTCCTGGATGTGCTCGGTGGTGTCGCGGTCGGTGATGACCTGGTAGTCGGCGATGAGCACGTTCGTCCTGACGCCCATGTCCTGGAGCTCGACGCGGCCCTTCAGGGTGCCGAAGTAGTGGCCGAGGTGCAGCCGTCCGGTGGGGCGGTCGCCGGTGAGCATGGTGTAGGCGCCGGGATGCTCGGCGAGGTCGGCGCGGATGGCGTCGCTGCGCTCCAGCGCGGTCTCGTAGCTGCGTTCGTTGGGCATGGTGTCTCCTCAGTGGTCCGTGGTCGGATGGGGTCGTGGCGCGCTCGGGTGCGCGCCGGCGAAGGGGTGCGGGGCCTCAGGGGCCCGGGTCCGGACGGCTCAGCCGTGCCGGCGCCCGCCGGGGCGGTCGCGATGCAGGACGCGCCCCAGCTCCTCACGGCGCTGCTCGCGCGCCTCGCGCCGGCGCCGGTCCTGGGCGGCCTGCTCCTCGGCGAAGGAGGGGTCGTCGGGGGTGACGAGCTCGTCGCGGTGCGTCTTGGGGTTGTAGTGGTGGCGCAGCACCGGCTCGAACAGGTGCAGGCGCATGGCGAAGGCGATGGAGCAGGCGAGCAGCGCGAGGAAGATGACGATGCGCAGCTCGACCTGGACCTGGTTGATGAGGGCGGCGCCGACCGCCAGCAGCACGCACCACGCGTAGATCAGCAGCACGGCCTGGCGCTGGTCGTAGCCCTCCTCGATGAGGCGGTGGTGGATGTGGCCCTTGTCGGCCTGGCCGATGCCGGTGTGGCCGCGCAGCCGCCGGATGATGGCGGAGAAGGTGTCGAGGATGGGCACGCCCGCCACGATCAGCGGGATGATGAGCGAGGTGAGCGCGGCGGTGCGCGACACGTTCAGCAGCGAGATGACGCCGAGGGCGAACCCCAAAAGCAGGGCGCCCGAATCCCCCAGGAAGATGCTCGCGGGGTGGAAGTTGTAGCGCAGGAACGCGAGGCACGACCCGGCGAGCGCGATGGACAGGGCCGCGGCGTCGACGCGCCCGGCGAGCACGGCGAAGGAGAACATGGAGACGGCGGCGATGGCCGAGATGCCCGACGCCAGGCCGTCCAGGCCGTCGATGAGGTTGATGATGTTGGTGTAGGCGACGAGGTAGACCACGGTGATGGGGTAGGCCGCCCACCCGAGCTGGATGTAGCCGCCCGAGTCGAAGGGGTCCGCGATCGCGCGGATGGCGACGCCGCCCGCCACGGCGCACACGGCGGCGGCGAGCTGGCCGGCGAGCTTTGCGCGGGGCGAGAGCTGGATGACGTCGTCGACCGCGCCGGTGAGGAAGATGAGCACGAAGGACAGGCCGACGAGCGGGTAGTCGACGGCGAGGCTCGGATGCGGTACGAGCACCGGCGGCCAGCCCAGGTACCAGGTGCCGAGCAGCTGGACCGCGAAGGCCACGACGATCCCGGCGAAGACCGCGAGGCCCCCCATGCGCGGGATGGGTGTCTTGTTGATGCGGCGCTTGGAGGGGTAGTCGACGGCGTCCAGGCGCACGGCGACGCGCTTGGCGAGGGGCACGCACGCGAACGTGGTGATGAAGGCGGCTGCGGCTACGCAGACGTATGGGATGATGAGATCCGTGTTCACGCGCTCCACCGCTTCTGGCCGTAAGTGTTCGGAATCCAACCCATGATACATAACTTTGCTTTGAGCGCACCGGGGCCGCGCCATCCACCACCTCGACACCACGATAGGGGCCCCGCGCCCGGGAAAATAGGGACAGGGAAAATAGGGACAGGCACTTTTTTCCCGCTTGGGGAAAATGGGGACAGGCACTTTTTTCCCACCTGCGCTCCCGGGCGCCCCGCGCGAGCGCCGCTTGCCGCGCCGTCGGGCGCGCGCCGCGCCCGATGGCCTATCATGGTGCGCAGAATCGCGAGAGGGCGGCCGGGCGCACCCGGCGCGCCGCAGGCGGAAGA
Source organism: Candidatus Collinsella stercoripullorum (assembly GCF_027669965.1). Lineage (NCBI taxonomy): Bacteria > Bacillati > Actinomycetota > Coriobacteriia > Coriobacteriales > Coriobacteriaceae > Collinsella > Candidatus Collinsella stercoripullorum. Next base: position 67,125 of record NZ_JAQECM010000003.1, read on the forward strand.
AGGAGCACCTATGGCTGAGCGCAGCACCAACCCCCGCAAGACCGCCCGCGCCGACGCGGCGCGGCGCCACACCGAGCAGATGGCCGCGCGCTACGGGCGCGAGATCGAGCAGGCCGCGGCCGCGACGGTCCGGGTCGAGGGCTCGCCCGCGGTCGAGGTCGAGGGCCGCGTCCCCGCCGTCTCCGTGGAGGCGCGCGACGCCGTCTCGGTCATCCTCGAGCGCGGCCGCGGCCGCGCGGCCTTCTGCGACCTCGCGGTGCTCGACTTCGCCTCCTTCGTGAACCCGGCGGGCGGCTTCACGCGCGGGACCGCCGGCCAGGAGCAGTCCCTGTGCCGCGAGTCCTTCCTCGCCAACGTGCTCGAGGGGTTCGGGGACTGGTACGCCGAGAACCGCCGGCGCAACCTCAACTGCGAGCTCTACCGCAACCGCGCCCTCGTCGTGCCCGCCGTGCGCTTCGGCCGCGGCAAGGTGCACGCGTACGCCGACGTGCTCGTCGTCGCCGCGCCCAACGCCCGCCGCGCGCGCTCCGAGTACCGCGTCGCCGACGACCTGCTCGCCGAGGCGATGCGCGACCGCATCCGCTTCGCCCTGTCGCTCATCGACGAGCGCGGGATCCGGAAGGCCGTGCTCGGCGCCTTCGGCTGCGGGGCCTTCGGCTGGGACGCCAGCGAGGTCGCCGAGATGTTCCGCGCCGAGCTCGCCTCCGGGGGGCACGGGCTCGAGGAGGTCGTCTTCGCGGTGCCCGAGACCCGCTACGACGACCACTTCGCGCGCTTCGAGCATGCCTTCGCGACCTTCCCCGAGCCCAACGGCGAGTCCTTCGAGGCTGCCCGCGCCGCCCGCGCGGAGGCCGAGCGCGCCGCCGCCGAGGCGCAGCGGGAAGAGGAGGAGGACGACTGGCGGAAGTACCTGTGACGGGGCGCGGGCGCACGGGTTTCGCCCGCCTCCCGCACGCGGCGGGCGAGTGGGTCGACGCGGACGCCCTGCTCGACCTGTTCGCCGAGGGCGACGGGCTGCTCGAGGGGGCCTCGGTCCGCGGGGTCGAGCTGTCCGGCGCCGACGCGGGCGAGGCGACGTTCGACGGCGTCTCGTTTTGCGGGTGCCTGTTCGAGTACGTCGACTTCGGCGGCTGCACCTTCCGCGACGTCCGCTTCGAGGGGTGCCGCTTCATCCGCTGCACCATGGACCGCGCGTGGCTCAACCGCTGCGACCTCGTCGGCTGCTCGGCGCCGGGCCTGAGCCTCGTGGAGGCGCGCATCGCGGGCGCCTCCTTCACGGAGTGCGACCTGAGCTACGCGAACCTGTCCGATTCGAGCATCGACCGGCTCGAGGCGCGCCGCACGCGCCTGGGCGAGTCGGCCTGGCAGCGCGTGCGCCTGAAGCGCACGGTGCTCGACGCCTGCGACCTCACGCGCATCGACGTCTTCCGCACGTCCCTGTCCGGCATCGACCTGTCGGGATGCACCTTCGAAGCGCCCGTCCTGTCCTCCGACTTCCACGAGCTCCGGGGCGCCACGGTCAGCGTCGAGCAGGCGCTCGCGCTCGCCGGCCTGCTCGGCGTGCGCGTCTCGGACGACTGACCGCGCCGCACCCTGCCTGGCCGTCCGTGCATACCGCGACGTCGCGCTTTAGTAAAGAAAAGCATCTTATGCATCATGCGCGATGAAAAGAGCAGAGTAGCGGCATCCGGGTCGGAAAAAACCGTATAAACAGACCCCGTCCCGTGCATATAAGCGCTACCATTATGCGTGCTGTACAAGCTACGGATGGAGGTTTCCATGTCATCCAACAACCCCGACGCGGGCACATCGCCCGTGCCGAGCGAGGGGAAGCAGGCCGAGCAGAAGGTCATGATCTCCTCGTACACCATCCTGATCGTCATCACGCTGCTCGTGGGCGTGGCGACGATCGCGCTGGCGCAGGTGCTGCCCGGTGTCACGGCCGCGTCGCTGTCCGACATCCTCACCTCGCCCATCTCGGGCTTCCTCGACGGCATCGAGGTGTCCCTGTTCCTGCTGCTGCTCGGCGGCTGCCTGGGCATCGTGAACCGCCTGGGCGCCCTCGACGCGGGCATCGCCGCGCTCGTCCGCGCGCTGCACGGGCACGAGACGGTGCTCATCGCCGCCATCATGGCGGTGTTCGCCGTCATGGGCTCCACCTACGGCTTCTGCGAGGAGACGATCCCGTTCTACGCCCTGCTGTCCGCCACCCTGTTCGCCGCGGGCTTCGACACCATGGTCGCCTCCGCGACGGTGCTGCTCGGCGCCGGCGTCGGCTGCCTGGGCTCCACGGTGAACCCCTTCGCGGTCGGCGTGGCCATCGACTCGCTGTCGAGCATCGGCATCGAGGCCAACCAGGGCATCGTGATCGGCCTGGGCCTCATCCTCACCGTGGTGAGCTACCTCATCGCGCTCTTCTTCATCCTGCGCTACGCCAACCGCGTGCGCCGCGACAAGGGCTCGACGATCCTGTCGCTGCAGGAGCAGGCCGCGGCCGAGGAGGCCTACGGCACGGGCGGCGGCCAGACGGTCGAGACCCTCGAGTTCACGCCCAAGCGCAAGGTGGCGCTGGCGCTGTTCGGCCTCTCGTTCGTGGTCATGATCTGCGGGTTCATCCCCTGGGAGGACTTCGGCGTGGGCGTCTTCACCGTCGGCGGCGTGTACGACGCGGCCAGCGAGACCTGGACGACCCTGCCCTGGAGCGGCCTGCTCACCGGCAACCCCATCGGCGAGTGGTACTTCAACGACGCCTCGGTGTGGTTCTTCATCATGGCGATCGTGATCGGCGTCCTGGGCGGCCTGCGCGAGAACGAGATCGTCGACGGCTTCCTCGACGGCGCCGGCGACATGATCGGCGTCGCGCTCATGGTCGGCCTGTCCCGCGCCATCTCGATCCTCATGGGCGAGACCGGCCTGGACGTGGTGATCCTCGACAGCGCCTCGGCCGCCCTCGCCGGCACGAGCGCGCTCGTCTTCGGTCCGCTGTGCTACCTCGTGTACCTGGGCCTCTCGGTCGTCATCACGTCCACCTCGGCGCTCGCGACCATCTCCATGCCCATCCTCGGGCCGCTGGCCGCGAACCTGGGCTTCCCGCCCGAGGTCATCATCGCGATCTTCTGCGCCGCCAACGGCCTGGCCAACCTCTTCAGCCCCACGGCGGTCTTCCTCCCGGGCCTGCTGCTGGCCCGCGTGCAGTACCCCACGTGGCTCAAGTGGGCGCTCGTGCCGATCCTCGTGATCGCGGTGGCGAGCGTGGTCATCACCACCGGCGCGCTGCTGGTGCTCTAGGGAGACACCGACCGATATATGCCGCCGGCATGAACGGGGGAGGCCCGCACGGCTCGGATGCCGTGCGGGCCTCCCCCTTGTACGTCGTCTTCGCGCGCGGCCCGGGCCCTGCGCGCCGTCCTCCCCGGCCGGGGAGGACGCGGCGGCTAGCGCTACCGGGAGCGCTTCGGGCGCAGGACGGAGACGCCGGCCAGGACGGTCACCGCGCCGACGCCGGCCGCGGCGGCCCCGATCCAGGCCGCATCGCCGGTCTTCGGAAGCCCCTTCGATGCGGTCTTCTTTCCGCCCTGCCCCTTCGCCTCGCCGTCTCCGGAGGCGTCCGTCGGCGTCGCGGGCGTGAGCGGGGTCCAGGGGGTGGAGGCGTGCCAGCTCCAGCGCCCGACGAACGCGGGGGCGGCGCCGTCCACCCTCACCGAGGCGGCGTCGTAGCCGTCGAAGGTCCACACGCCGCCGTCCGCCTCCACGCGGTCGCGCTCCGGGGCCACGGCGTCCACGGTGTCCCCCTCGCCGTAGACCGCGTCGTCGGTCGGCAGCAGGGCCGCGACCTCGTCCGGGAGCTGCCTGCCCTCGGTGGCGCTCTCGAAGCGGTAGCTCGCCTGATAGACGTGGAAGGCGGCGATGATGAAGGTGCGCCCGGTGATGGGCTGCGCGGCGTCGAGCATCGTCGCGCCGAGCGGGGTCCAGCCGTTGTCGGGCTCGTCGGCGTACCAGCCGTCCACCTCGCGCAGCGAGCGCACGGGGTCGAGGCCGGTCACGGAATAGGGCCGCCGGGCCTCGGGCACGGGGTGCGACGGCAGGGCGAGCGCCCCCTTGCCGTAGTGGGCGATGTCGTTGCCCGCGCCCTCGGTCGCCAGGTTGCCCGCGAGCAGGGCGTCCGCATCCACGGTCACGGTGCCGGTGCTGGAGTTGGCCAGGCCCCCGCCGTATCCGGCGGAGTTGCCCTCGATCCGGGTGCCGGAGCCGAGGGAGACCTCGGACGCGCCGTAGGCGTAGAGGGCTCCGCCGTACCTGTCGGTCCGGTTGCCGGCGATATCGGTGTCCCGCACGGTGAGCGGGGTGCTGCTGAGGAAGATCCCGCCGCCGAAGCCCGAGGCGGCGTTGCCGTCGATCGTGCAGCCCGAGATCCGGAGGGGCGAGTTCTGAGCGTAGATGCCGCCGCCCTGCGAGCTGCCGGTGTTGTCCTCGATGCTGCCGCCGGTGATGGTCCCGGTCGACCGCAGGAGCCCCACGCCGCCGCCGTAGGCCACGAGCGACTTGCCGTCGGCCGTCGTCTCCCCGTGCACGGCGCTGTTGCGCGCGATCTCGCCGCCCGACATGGTGAAGGTCCCGCCGATGACGAGGACGGCGGGGGAGTTGTACGAGTAGCCGCTGTTGCTCGAGACGTTCTCGGTGATCGAGCCGCCGGAGATGTTCACGACGACCGGCGCGGCGCTGTCGGAGCGCCCGGCGACGGCTCCGCCCATGCCGGCGCTGGAGCGGTTCTCGTTCCCGTGGATGCTGCCGCCGTGCATGTTGAACGTGCCGTGGTCGATGCCCACCGCGGCGCCCATCTGCGCGCCGTTCACGATGGAGCCGGTGAGCTCCACGCCGTCGTACATGTCGAGCGTGCCGGCGCCCGACCACGAGCCGAGGCGGATCAGGGGGCGGATGCGCGGCTCGGAGCCCGTGCGCTTGATGACGAGCGCGTCGGAGCCGTCCGATTCGCCCAAGGCGAGCGTCGCGCCGTCCTGGGCGACCAGGCCCCACGACCCGAGGTCGATGCTGTGCCCGCCGCCCAGCAGGGTGACGTCGCGCGTGAAGACGAGCTCATTGTTCGAGGAGCCGTCGAAGGCGATGTCGCCGGTGAGGCGGATGGCCTGCGGGGCGCCCGTGTCGTCCGCGTTCACGGCCGCGGTGGCGGCGACGAGCTCGTCTTCCGTGGCGGCCTCGTGCACCACGGCCGACTCAGGCAGCGCCTGGGCCGCCGCGGGCGCGAGGCCCACGGCGAGCGCCAGGGCGAGAAGGATGGGGATCGGTCTGCGTCTCATGGGTACCCCGATTTCTCCGGAGCGCGGTTCGCGCTGGGTCGAACGAAACTTCCGGTCAACCTAGCAGAGGATACGTTCTCCGGGCGTTCCCCTCTCCCCCTGGTGCCGTTCCGAACCCGTGCCGTTGCCGCGGCCCGATGCGTCCCCGCGACCGCGGCGCCTCGTGCCATCCCGCGCTCAGAGGTCCAGCGTCGCGATGTAGGCACGCAGCTCGGACTCGAACATGGAGACCAGGCGGCCCTTGTCGTCGCCCAGGGACGTGTGCACCAGGATGCGCGCGACGCGCGCGGGGGGCTCCTCGGTGGGGTGGCGCATCACCAGCTCCGGATGGCGCTCGGTGAGCGGGCGCGCGATGGACTGGGGCGCTATGCACCAGCTCTCGGGCGCATCCATGAAGGCGCCCAGCTGCGATGCGGTGCCGACGGTGATCTTGGGGTGCGCGAAGCGGGCGAAGTAATGGCGGTGCCAGGTCTGGTAGTCGGGGGAGTAATGGGTGTTGATCTCGTGCTCCCCGGCGAGGTCGGCGGCCCGTCCGCTGCGGGCGAACGCGCTGTCGCGGTGGCAGAGGATGACCCACCGGTCCCGGAACAGCTCGCGCGCCGCGAGGTCGGGGTAGCGCTCCAGCGAGAAGGCGAGGCCGACGTCGGCGACGCGCTCCTCCACCTCGCGGTTGATGACCGGCGACATGCTCGTGCGCAGCTCCAGGAGGATGTCGGGGTGGTCGGCTATGAAGGCCCGGTAGAAGGGGATCAGCAGGTGCCCGTTCAGGGAGTCCGCCGCCGCCACGATGAGCCGCTGCCGCCGCGGGCGCATATCCACGCGGGCCGCCTCGTCGTAGAGCGACAGGATGGCGCTCGCGATGGGGACGAGCCGCTCGCCGGCGGGCGTGAGCGCCACCTTGCGCACGCCGCGGCGGCGCTCGACGAGCTTGTGGCCGATGTCGGCCTCCAGCGACCGGATGCGCTCGCTGGCCGTGCTCTGGGTGATGAAGAGGTGCTCGGCCGCGGCGGCGATGGTGCCGGACTCGGCGACGGCGACGAAGGTCTCGAGGTCCTCTTGGCGCATGGGCATGGCGGGTCTCCCTTCGCGGTCGCGCGGGCCGGTTCCGTCGTCCTCCCGACCGGTTCCGACCCTCCGACCGGTTCCGTCGTCCTTCCGACCGGCTTCGTTTCGCGATCGGCGGCGCCGTCTTCCCGATCGGTTCCATCGCCCCCATAATATCGGAGATGACGATATTAAAGCGGAGGAGAATCCGCTTTATGCCCCCGGCTCCCCGCGCGATACTGCTGCGCGGATGTAGGCGACGGGCCGCACGGCGGCCGAGGGGACGGGGGAGACGCGTGGAGACGGCGAGCATCCAGATCGAGATCTTCCTGCTGACGGGGATCGGGTTTCTCTGCGGGCGCAAGGGCATGCTCAGCCCGAAGACGCGCGAGCAGCTCATCGACCTGCTGTTCGCAGTCATCCTCCCCGCCTCCATCCTGGACTCGTTCCAGGTCGAGCTCACGCCCACGGTGTTCGAGCAGACCCTCGGCGCGTTCCTGGTGTCCTGCGGCATCCAGGTGTTCTACTGGCTGTGGAACCACGTCTTCTACCGCGGGACGTCCCCGGACCACCGCGTGTGCCTGCGCTACGCCACCATGGTCTCCAACGCGGGGCTCATCGGCATGCCCATCGCCGCGGCGTACTTCGGGTCGCGCGGCCTGCTTCTGGCCTCCATCTTCCTCATCCCGCAGCGCGTGTTCATGTGGTCCTACGGCCTGAGCATGTTCACCGACTCGAGCGGGCGCGACGTGCTGCGCAAGCTCGCCACGCATCCCTGCATCGTCTCGATCGCCATCGGCATCGGGGTGATGGGGCTCTACACCGCCGGCATCCAGCTGCCCGCCCCCGTGACGGCGACGGTGTCGGCGCTCTCCGACTGCTCGACGGCGCTGGGCATGGTGGCGGTCGGGGGCATCCTGTCGGACTGCCGCCTGCGCGACGTGGTGAACCGCGAGGTGCTCACCTACAGCCTGTACCGGCTCGTTCTGATCCCGCTGTGCGTGGCGGGGCTGCTGCTCGTGCTGCCGGTGGACCCGCTCACCGCGCAGGTGTCCATCCTCCTGACGGCCATGCCCGCGGCGAGCACCACCGCCATGCTGGCGGCCAAGTACCGCGGCGACGCCCCCTTCGCCTCCGAGCTGGTGCTCAGCTCCACGCTGCTCTCGCTGGTGACCGTGCCCGGCGTGTGCACGGCGCTCTCCCTGGTGTGGTAGGGGCCTTGTAGCCGCGCCGGCGCATCGATGAGGACACCGGACGTCAACCGCGGTGGCGCCACATGTGGTCGACGGGACCCGAGCCGCGGCCCAGGTCGAGACCCGCGGCGAGCGCTCCCGTGAGGTAGGCCTTGGCCTGCTCGACGGCGGCGGCGAGCTCGAGGCCCTGCGCCAGCCCGCAGGCGATGGCGGACGAGAGCGTGCATCCGGTGCCATGCGTGTTCCCGGTCCCGATGCGCTCGTGTCGGAACCAGGTGATGCGCGGCCCTGCTGTGCCCGCGGGCTCGGCGAGCACGTCGTTGGCGTCGGCGACGCCGTGGCCGCCCTTGACGAGCACGGCGCAGCCGAAGCGGGAGGAGAGCTCGCGCGCCGCGGCCTCCTGCCCGGCGGCATCGGAGATCGCCCTGCCGGTGAGGGCGGTCGCCTCCGGGATGTTGGGCGTGATCACGCGGGCGAGCGGCAGCAGGTCGCGCGTGAGCGCCGCCGTGGCGTCCCCGTTGATGAGGCGGGCCCCCGATGTGGCGACCATGACGGGGTCGACCACGATGTCGACGGCGTGCCAGCGCTCGAGACGCTGCGCGATCGTCTCGATGATGCCGGCCGACGACACCATGCCGATCTTGACCGCCGCGGGCGGGATGTCCTCGAACACCGCGTCGATCTGCTCGCCGACGAACTCGGGCGTCGCCTCGAGCACGTCGCGGACGCCCGTGGTGTTCTGCGCGGTGAGCGCCGTGATAGCGGTCTCGGCGAACAGCCCGTGGGCGGCGATCGTCTTGATGTCCGCCTGGATGCCGGCGCCGCCGCTCGAATCCGAACCGGCGATAGACAGCACGGCGGGAACGCTGAACGTGTCCATCGTCAACCTCCTTCTCGTTGCGTCATGTGGGATGGGTGCGGACGGCATCCGCCGCCGTCAGCGCGCGAGGGCCATGAGGGAGAGCTTGCCGGCCAGCTCGCGCGTGTCCCTCTCGATGTCCTCGGCGGCGAAGATCGCGGAAACCACGGCTGCGCCGGCGGCACCGGTCCCGTCGAGGATGTCGACCGTGCTCAGGTGCAGGCCGCCGATGCCGACGACGGGAATCCCGACGGCGCGGCAGATGCGTGCGAGCTCCTCGGGCGTGACGTCGGCGGCGTCGGGCTTGGTGGGCGTGGGGATGAGCGCGCCCACACCGAGGTAGTCGGCGCCCGCTCGCTCGGCGGCGACCGCCTGTTCCACGGTCTGCGCGGAGACGCCGACGATGGCGTCGGGGCCGAGGATGCGGCGCGCCTCGGCGCAGGCCGTGTCGGATTGGCCGACATGCACGCCGTCGGCGCCGACGAGCCGCGCCGCCTCGACGTCGTCGTCGATTAGGAACGGGACGCGCGCCTCGCGGCAGATGGGGAGGATCGTCCCCGCCTCCTCCACGAGCTCATCGGTCGTCATATGCTTCTCGCGCAGCTGGACGAAGGTCGCGCCTCCCGCGAGCGCCTCGCGCACGCACGAGGCGAGCGTGCGGCCGTGCAGCCAGGCGGAGTCCGTCACGGCATACAGCAGCATGCCGCGACGGATATCCGCCGGCGTCCAGGGGCCGCGCTGGGCGGCCGGCATCACAGCTCCTCGATCTTGGCGCCGGCCATGAGCCGGTCGGCGGACATGTTGCAGATGGCGTCGAGCAGGTAGGTGCGGAAGCTGCCGTTGCCGTCGGCGGGCGTCATGCGCGCCGCGGCGACCTCGCCGGCAAGACCGTGGCCCGCGACGGCGGCGACGGTCGCGCCGAAGACGTCGTCGGGGTTGGCGACGGCATACGCGGCGGCGACGCAGGTGAGCATGCAGCCGGTGCCGGTGATCTTGCCCATGGTCGCCACGCCGTTGCGGATGGCGACCGCGCGGTCCGCGGAGGCGACGATATCGATGGCGCCTGTGATGGCCACGACGGCGCCGAGCTTGGCGGCGAGGCTGCGGGCGAACTCGGCGCTCGCGGCGAGGTTGTCCTCGGTCACGGCGTCATCGGGGTTGACGTCGACGCCGCGGGTCGCCGCGGCGGAGCCGGCGATGGTCTTGACCTCGCTCATGTTGCCGCGCACGACCGTGACGGGCAGCGTGTCGATGAGCTCCGCCGCCGTGTCGGTGCGCAGCTTGGATGCGCCGGCGCCCACGGGGTCGAGCACGATCGCGTGGCCCAGCTCGCCCGCGCGCCTGCCGGCCACGCGCATGCCCTCGATGCTGCGCCGGTTGAGCGTGCCGATGTTCAGCACGAGGCCGCCGCAGATCGAGGTGATGTCCTCCACGTCGTCGGGCTCGTCGCTCATGATGGGGGAGCCGCCGCACGCGAGCAGCGCGTTGGCGCAGTCGTTGACCGTCACGTAGTTGGTGATGCAGTGCACGAGCGGCACGGTGGCGCGGACGTTGTCGAGTGCGCGGCCGAGTTCAGCCATATCCATGGTGGTATTCCTCTCTGAGATGGGGGCGGGCCTCTCGCCCAGCCCCGGATGGGTTCCAATCGCGTCCTGCGGGCGTCGGCCCCGCGGCCGCGCCCGCCGCCGGCCGCGGGGCCGACGGGTGTATCCGCTACTGCGCGTCGAGGTCGATGGTCGTCCCCTCGAACACCTTGTTGACCGTGCGCACGGCGCACATCTTGCCGCACATGGTGCAGGTGCCCTCGGTGGAGGCGGGGGAGGCCTCGTAGCGCGCCTTCGACGTCACCGGGTCGAGTGCGTAGGTCCACATCTCGTCCCAGGCGAGGCGCCGGCGGGCGTCGCCCATGCGGTTGTCGACATCCTGCGCGCCGGGCACGCCCTTGGCGATATCGGCGGCGTGCGCGGCGATCTTCGTGGCGATGAGGCCGTCGAGCACGTCCTGCGCGTTCGGCAGGCACAGGTGCTCGGCGGGCGTCACATAGCACAGGAAGTCCGCGCCGGCGCTCGCGCTGACGGCCCCGCCGATCGCCGCGGTGATGTGGTCGTACCCCACGCCGATGTCGGTCACGAGCGGGCCCAGCACGTAGTAGGGCGCGTTGTGGCACAGGCTCTTCTCCATGCGCACGTTGGCCTCGATCTCGTTGATGGGCATGTGCCCGGGGCCCTCGATCATCACCTGGACGCCGGCGTCCCAGGCGCGCTTGGTGAGCTTGCCGAGCTCGATCATCTCGGCGGTCTCCACCGCGTCGTTGGCGTCGTACAGGCATCCCGGGCGGCAGGAGTCGCCGAGCGAGATGGTGACGTCGTACTCGTGGCAGATCTTCAGGATCTCGTCGTAGTACTCGTAGAAGGGGTTCTCGTTGCCGGTGACCTCCATCCAGCCGAACAGCAGCGAGCCGCCGCGGCTCACGATGTTCATGAGGCGGCCGGTCTCCTTGAAGGTCTTGACGACGCTCCTGTTGATGCCGCAGTGGATGGTGAGGAAGTCCACGCCGTCCTCGGCGTGGGCGCGCGTGACCTCGAGCAGGTCGTCGACGGTCAGCTCGACGAGCGGCTTCTCCATGTAGCCGATGGCGTCGTACATGGGGACGGTGCCCACCATGAGCGGGGTGCGTTCCACGAGCTGCTGGCGGAAGAAGCGCGTCTTGCCGGAGTTGGAGAGGTCCATGATGGCGTCGGCGCCGAACCGCTCCGCCGTCGCCACCTTCTCCCACTCGACGTCGGCGTCGGCGACGTCGCCCGAGATGCCCAGGTTCACGTTGACCTTGGTGGACAGGCCCTCGCCCACGCCGCGGGGCTCGAGTCCGCGCTCCAGGTGGCGGATGTTGGCCGGGATGGCGATGCGGCCCGCGGCCACGCCCGCCCGGATGAACTCCGGATCGCGGTGCTCGCGCTCGGCCACGGCGCGCATGGCGTCGGTGACGACGCCGGCCCGCGCGTAGTCGAGCTGTGTGATCAGGTTGCGGTCAGTGGATGCGTCCATACGCATGCTCCCTTCGTTGGCATTACCCATATCAGGTTCGTCGGGTCGGGACGGGCGGCGCCCCCTCTCAGCCTGCCGTGGTGTCCTGCAAGCTCCCCGTGATATGCGATTGTGAGATTCGATTATAGTGCCGCGGGTCATTTTGGGACGGGGTCATTTCGGGTCATTTGGGTCATTTTGGGACGGGGTCATTTTTAGTCATGTCTCCCACGGTCCATTTTATTCTGGGACGGGGTCATTTTGACCCATGTCTCCCCGGAGCGTTTCTGAACGCCCGGGCCTTCGCGTTCGGCGCTCCTGCGGCGGGACATATCTGCCCGCCCCGCCCCGTCCCAGAGGTTCCCTCGAAAACGTGCATCACGAGTCTGTCGCTGGTTTTCGGTGCGATGCAGGCACCTTCCGAACCAGGTGAAACGCGTCGATTGCCGTTCCCCAATCGCGCGTCAGGCGCGCTTCATGAACACGAGCGTGCGGCCGTCCTCGGACGAGAGCTCCGGTGCGTAGGCGTAGCCTACGTCGAAGCGGACCAGGTCCTCCGTGCGCTCTATGCCGTTCTCGGCCATCCAGCGGACCATCGAGCCGCGCGCGATCTTGGACGCCGTGGCGCGCTGCACCGGCTTGCCGACGCGCAGCTCCTCACCGAAGATGCAGGTCACGGCGTGTGAGCCTGCCGGAAGATGGGGCAGCACCGCCTTGGCGTACTCGACGCTCGCCAGGTTCACCGCGCATGTGGGGCCATCGGCGCACATCGCCTGTGCCAGCCGGTCGCCCCAGAAGGCATAGAGGTCGCGGGCGCCGTCGACGGCGAGCTTCGCGCCCATCTCCAGGCGGTAGGGCTGCACGGCGTCGAACGGGCGCACGCAGCCGTACAGGCCGGAGAGCACCCAAAGATGCGCCTGCAGCCATTCGAGCTCGGAGAACCCCATGACCTCCGGCGCCATGCTGCGGTACTGGATGCCCACGTAGGAGAACAGGGCGGGGGAGACGAGGCGCGCGACCGCCGGGTCGTCCAGCTGCGCCTCGTGGGACACGGGCTCGAATCCGTGCAGCCGCTCGATGTTCTCAGCGAGGAGCTTGTCGTTCACGCGCCAGAGCGCCTTCAGTCCCTCGGGGCCCTGCCTGCGTTCGATGTCGCGCAGCTCGCGGACGAGGCGCTCCGTGCGTTCGGGAAACGGCGGGATGCCGCGCGGCGCGAATGCGTCGGCTGCGACGCGCATCTGCTTGGCGGGGGAGATGATGACCTGCAGCATGGGGCCTCCTGGGTTCGTCGTGCGCCCACGATGATACCCGATGGCGAGGCGCCCGGTCGGGTCCCCGCGTGTCGCGGCCGCGCGGGGCAATCCGCTACGAGCGGGCGCCGCACCGCCTCCGGCGCCGCCTTCTGCGCGTGAAACAGCGGACCCGGGTCCGGCGCGCTCGGCCGGGCCCGGGTCCGATCGGTGGGCGGATGCGGTGTCGGCGGCGCTACGCGCGCTCGATGAACGCCTTGTAGCCCTTGTAGGCCTCGTAGACGTCGGCCTTGTTGGTGACCTCCCACAGGGCGTGCATGGACAGCACGGCCACGCCGGAGTCGATCACGTCCATGCCGTACTCGGCGAGGATGTAGGCGATCGTGCCGCCGCCGCCCGCACCGATGCGGCCGAGCTCGCAGGTCTGGAAGTCGACGCCCGCCTCGTCCATGATGTCGCGCACGAGCGCCATGTACTCGGCGTCAGCGTCGTTGGAGCCGGACTTGCCGCGCGAGCCTGTGTACTTGTTGAAGCACAGGCCGTGGCCCATGATAGCGGCGTTCTTCTTCTCGAATCGGTCGGCGTAGAGCGTGTCGAAGCCGGCCGACACGTCGGAGGACAGCATGCGCGAGTTGGCCAGGCAGCGGCGCAGGGCGAGCGGGCCGCCCTGCCCGGCGAGCTCGATGATCTCCGCGACGGCGTTCTCGAAGAAGCGGCTCGTCATGCCGGAGGCGCCCACGGAGCCGATCTCCTCCTTGTCGACGAGCAGGGTGACGCTCGTGCGCTTGACGTCGGCCACCGCGAGCTGGGCGGCGAGCGAGGTGTAGGCGCAGACGCGGTCGTCCTGGCCGTAGCCCAAGATCATGGAGCGGTCGAGGCCCATCTCACGGGCCGGGCCGGCGGGGACGACCTCGATCTCGGCGGAGAGGAAGTCCTCCTCCTCGATGCCGTAGCGCTCGGCGAGCAGGTCGACGATGGCCTGCTTGACCGGCTCCTTCGGCGCGTCGTCGCCCTCGATCACCACGGGGCGGCCGCCGATGATGACATCGAGGTTCTCGTGGTCGACGGCCTCGGACGCGGGCTTCTTCATCTGGTCGGATGCCAGGTGGATCAGCAGGTCGGAGACGCAGAAGACGGGGTCGTCGGCGTCCTCGCCCACGGCGATGTCGACGGTGGAGCCGTCCTTCTTGCACACGACGCCGTGCAGCGCCAGCGGGGTGGCGACCCAGTGGTAGGCCTTCACGCCGCCGTAGTAATGGGTGTCGAGGTAGGCCATGTCGCCGGCCTCGTACAGCGGGTTCTGCTTGAGGTCGAGGCGCGGCGAGTCGATGTGCGCGCCGAGGATGGACAGGCCGTCCTCGAGCGGGTCGGAGCCGAGGTTGACGAGCATGAGGGTCTTGTTGTGGCTGACGGCGTAGACCTTGTCGCCGGCGGCGAGCTTGCGGCCGGAGGCGACGGCCTCGTCGAGGTTCACGTACCCGGCGGCCTCGGCGAGCGCGACCGAGGCGCGCACGCACTCGCGCTCGGTCTTGTTCTCGGAGATGAACGCGCGGTAGTCGCCGCAGAGCTTCTCGAGCTCGGCGAGGGACGCCGCATCGTAGGATTTCCAGGCGTTCGGACGCTCCATATGGGCTTCCTTTCACGATAGCTGACAGTTCCGAATGGCATGGTAGCACGGAGCCCGAGGGCCGGCGAGGGGGTGCGAGCCGCGCCCGCGGCTTTGGGTCGGGCTGGAGGGGTGAGGAGCTGCGAGCCGTGCCTGCGGCTTCAGGTCGGGCCGGAGGGACGGTCCTCCTGCATCAATGGAGGTGGTATGAGTGCTGCGCGTCTTATCCGGTGCACGGCTATGCCTGCTCCGCGGCCGAGTCAACGTGGACGGGTGCGCCATCCGGTGCAGGGTGAAAACAAGCGGCACGGCGGCGACATCCCGTTAAGGCGCACCAGGAGGAGGCGCTGGCCGAGTGCTCCCTGCGCATGCGGGGATGATCCCAGCGAGTTGAGGTTGCGCCCGCTGTAGATGCCGTGCTCCCTGCGCATGCGAGGATGACCCCCAGCTCAAGACCAAGTGGATGACCGCTTGGACGTGCTCCCCGCGCATGCGGGGATGATCCCTTAGGGGTGACGTTCAGGAACGCGCTGCCGATGTGTTCCCCGCGCACGCGGGGATGATCCCTGGTTGAACGCCTCGTCCAGGAGCTTCACGGCGTGCTCCCCGCGCATGCGGGGGATATCCGGTCGTCTGTGACGTCATGACACATGACCTTGAGTGCTCTCCGCGCATGCGGGGATGATTCCCTGAGAGATGTGTCGGAGGTCGATTGGGAGGAGTGCTTCCCGCATATGCAGGGACTATCAACCGTCCTGCTTATGAAGGATGCGACCTGCAGGTGTCTCCATGCGCAAACGGGGAGTATCCATGGCTTTCGACGGCGACGAAGTAGCATCTGTCGTATTCAGGGCGCGATTTAAGCTGACGCTTTTCGACGTGTCCGATGTGATGGATTGAGATCGAGTGGCTCGATGCGCGCTCATCAGGGGCGGGGAGGGGTGGTCAAAAAAGTGACGAATTGCGAACCTGCATAGCGCTGGCAGCCCAAACGGGGGCATCATGCCGGAGGTGCCCCTTGTCCGAGCCGGGGTTTCCTTCACCTTATCAAGAACAAGTCCTGAGAGCGATGCCCTTCAATTCCTGAAGGTTCGCAATTCCCCCATTTTTGACCACCCCCGGTCGGCACGTATCGCCGGCGGCGAGAAACCTATACAAATTCGAGCGTGGAATCGAGGGGCTTCGCCGGACAATATGCATCGGTGGATCAATGACCGGGATTCTCGCTGCATGAACGGCAGCGGAAGGCGCCTTGCCGGTCAAGTCGCTGCCCCTGCCTGTCAGCACCGCCCCCCGCCCCGCCCGCCCCGCGCCCCGCAGGCCGGCAGCCCGGAAGCCGTCGAGCCCGGTACGCGCACCTCCAGCTCGCGCGCATCGCACGCGACCTGCGGTACAGTGGTCCCATAAAGGCCGCAGGCCGGCGTGATCGCATGAAAGGGCTCTGCATGGACTACATCGAGGCTCCCGATCTGTACACGGTGCGCAGCTACGAAAGCTGGACAAGCAGGCGTCGCCTCGCGCATGCCCTGAGCCAGGCGTCCTCCGCACCGCGCCCGGGAGCCGCCTCCTTCGAGGACCGCCGCGGCCTGCCCGTCCGTCTGCCCGAAGCGCGCCGCACCGAGCTCATCCAGGCTGCCCGCCGGCACATCCCGCTCGGCGCCAGCTTCTCCTCGTCCGCGCTCCGCGTGCACCTCGTGCCGACGGCGGAACATGTGCCCCCGCAGAGCTACTATGCCCTCAACGACTGGCTGAGTTCGTACGCGGAGTTCTACAACCTGCCCGCTGGGACCGCGGGGCCGCAGTACTGCCGCAGGGAGAGGATCGACTTCGCCGCGCCCGGCATGTGGGGCGTCTGCGACACCCTTGACCCCGAGCTCATCGAGGCGTTCCTCGCGGAAGGCTATGGCGAGGACGCCGACGCCTCCGCGGCGGTCGACGCCCGCGACGACAACCTCCTCGCGCTGTACCGGCGCTACGGGGTCCCGCTCGCGCCGAAGCGCGTGATCGACGGCACGCGATACATCCGCCCCTGCCGCGGCGGCTTCGAGATCGCCGTCCCCGACGGCGTGGTCGCGATATCCGAGCGGGCCTTCGGCGCCGGCCGCATGACCATGGCGCAGTGGGGCCCCGATGTTCCGAAGTCGCTGTTCATCGGCGACCTCATCGGGGGCGAGCCGGTGACCTTCGGCTCCCGCGACCTGAGGTGCAAACGCCTCGAGCTGCCCGATTCCCTGCGCTACATCGGTCCGCGCGCGTTCGAGGGGATGCGGATCGAGGACGTCGTCCTGCCCCCGTCGGTCGAGTACGTGGGCCCGGGGGCGTTCTTCGGCGCGAAGCGCATAACGGTCTTCGACACCGTGTCTCCCGAGGCGCGCCTGGCGGACGAGGCGCTCGACATGTTCGACGGGACGCCCAACGCGCCCATCGGCTGGCTGGGGCTGAGGCCGTGTGAGTGCACGCAGCTCGCCATCGGTGACGCCGAGATGGCCGATTTCGAGGTGATCGTCCGCTCCGCCGTGTCGGGCGAGGTGCTGTACCGGGTTTACATGCCGTTCGGCCAGATGGGCGATGCGAAGCGCAACGGGGCCGTCAAAGGACGGTATCTTCACCTCGCCGCCACGCTCACCTCCTCGTGGGGGCGCTGTGCGAGCTTCGCGTTCGCGCACCTCGATCAGATGCACGACAGGCTGCCCGGCCAGCGCGCCAAGCTCAAGACGGCGATCAACCGCCTGGCGTATCCCGTGGACCTCTCCGCGGAGGCGCGCGAGCGCTACGAGGCGTATGTCGCGCGCAACGCGCGCCGCGCGGTGGCGATCATGGCGGAAGACGACGAGGTCGACGAGCTGCGCGCGGTGGAGCACCTGGTGGTCGGGAAGCGGAATCGCAGCTCGTTGCTCGAGGTGTGCGCGAAGGCCCGGCGCATGCGCTCCCACCTCGAAGGCCTGGCCCGATAGGGGCGGGCGCATCGGGCGCCGTGCGGTGCCGTCATGCGGGCGTATCGGACGCCGTGCGTGTTCCGCCGAGCGAGACAATGGCGTGTACGCACGCTATTGTCTCGCCAGCGGGCCCCTTCAGCGAGACAAATGCGTGCGCGCACGCCATTGTTTCGCTGCGGTCCCGGCCCCGCCGGACGCCCGGCCGGTCCCGGCTCCGCCCTGCCGCCCGGCCCGTTGCCCGCCCTCGTCCGGCCGCCCCGCCCGGCCGGCCATCCGCCCGGCCGGCCGTCCTGCCCGTCGCCCGCCCCGCCAGCCCCCTCGGCACACCTGTCGCATCCCTCCTGAATGCATAGACGGCCCGCAGATTTGCATACCGCATGTCGTTTGCCGCCGCGCGCGGCCCATTCCTGCGATCGCGCACCCGCAGGTCGCGCGCTTCTGCGATGATAGGGCATGCAAAGCGATCGCCGGCCGGCACGCCCGCCCGGTGAATCGAGGACGGCCGCCGTCGACCAAGGAGGTATGCATGGCATACATCATCACCGGATACCAGCCCGAGAAGCTCTTCCAGTACTTCGAGGACATCAGCGCCATCCCGCGCGGCTCGGGGAACGAGAAGGGCATCAGCGACTTCCTCGTCGCCTTCGCGAGGGAGCGCGGGCTCGACGTGTACCAGGACGGGGTTTACAACGTCATCATCAGGAAGCCGGCGAGCGCCGGCACCGAGGGCGCCGCCCCCGTCATGATGCAGGGCCACATCGACATGGTGTGCGACAAGCTCGCCGGCGTCGAGCACGACTTCGAGCGCGACGGCCTGGAGCTCGTCGTGGAGGACGGCGTGCTCACCGCGAACGGGACCACGCTCGGCGCGGACAACGGCATCGCCGTCGCGCTCATGATGACGGTGCTCGACGACGACACCCTCGTGCACCCCGCGCTCGAGTGCGTGTTCACCACGGACGAGGAGACCGGCCTGGTGGGCGCCGAGACCCTGGACAAGTCGCAGATCTCCGCGCGCATCATGATCAACCTCGACTCTGAGGAGGAGGGCGTGGCGACCGTGAGCTGCGCCGGCGGCGTGGTGGCGACCCTCACGCGCTCCTTTACGCGCGAGCACGTCGAGGGCAGCTCGCTCACCATCGAGATCTCCGGCCTTCTGGGTGGCCATTCCGGCTCCGACATCCACCTGGAGCGCGGTAACGCGAACCTCCTCATGGCCCGCATCGTCGAGCAAGTGCTGCGCGGGACCGCGGCGCGCCTCGTGAGCTTCAACGGTGGCACCAAGGACAACGCCATCACGCGCGAGTGCACGGCGGTGCTCGCCCTTACCGACACCGCCGACGCCCAGCGTGCGGCCGACATCGCCCGCTCCGTCGCGGCCGACATCGCCTGCGAGCTCGAGGTCTTCGACCCCTCGTTTGTCTGCACGGTCGAGGTTGCCGACGGCGTCGCTCTCGACGCGATGGGCGCCGAGGACACCTGGGCGCTCATCCGCGTCATCCGTCTCGCGCCCAACGGCGTGCTGCGCCGCAACGTCGCCGCGGACGGCTTCGTGGAGGTCTCCTCCAACCTGGGCGTCGTCATCACCGAGGATGCCGGCCTGACGGTTCTGCTCTCGCCGCGCTCGTCCATCGCGTCGCTCCAGGAGGAGATCAAGGAGCGCATCCAGACGCTCGCCGATACCCTGGGCTTCAACGTCTCGTTCGACAACGAGTACCCCGGCTGGAGCTATGCCGAGCACTCGCACGTGCGTGAGGTCTTCCAGCAGAGCTATCGCGAGCTGTTCGGTACCGAGCTCAAGATCGAGTCGATCCACGCCGGTCTCGAGTGCGGCCTGTTCGCCGAGGCCCTGCCCGGGCTCGACGCCATCGCCGTGGGCCCCACGCTGGCGAATGTGCACACGCCCGACGAGAGCATGTCGCTCGACTCCGCCGAGCGCTTCTACCGTCTGCTCGTCGACGTGCTCGCCCGCCTGGCCGCATAAGGCGCGCGTCCCAACCGACCGGATCCGCCCGAGGGGGCGGTGGGCGCCCGATGCCCGCCGCCCCTTCGTCGTCCACCGGGCCCGCCGTCTCTGCGGCGCGGGCCGGCTGCCGGCGCGCCCCGCCGGGGCATTCCCGTCCCGCCGATGGGGTAGACTGATGGGCAGTCCGCAACCGAGAGGATGGCATCATGCCCGATACCCCCGCGTCCGATACCCGCCGCGTCTTCGCCGTCATCGACGGCAACTCGCTCATGCACCGCGCCTACCACGCGGTCCCGCCCACCATGAACGCGCCGGACGGGCGGCCCACCAACGCCATCTTCGGCTTCCTCAACATGTTCCTCAAGATGGTCGACGCCTTCCATCCCGACGGCGTCGCGGTCGCCTTCGACCGCGGTAAGCCGCGCGTGCGCATGGAGATGCTCCCGCAGTACAAGGCGCAGCGCCCGCCCATGGATCCCGATCTGCGCGAGCAGTTTCCCATGATCAAGAAGCTGCTCGGCGAGCTGTCCGTGCCCATCCTGGAGGCCGAGGGCTGGGAGGGCGACGACATCTTGGGCACGCTCGCCCGCGCCGGTGAGGCGGCCGGGTGCGATATGTACCTCATCACCGGCGATCGCGACATGTACCAGCTGTCCACCGACCACGTGAGGATCGTGGGCACCAAGAAGGGCCTGTCCGACGTCCAGATCATGACGCCGGAGTCGGTCGAGGACCTCTACCACGGCATCACCCCCGCCCTCGTGCCGGACTTCTACGGCCTCAAGGGCGACAGCTCCGACAACATCCCCGGCGTGCCGGGCATCGGGCCCAAGAAGGCGAGCGCCCTCATCAACCAGTACGGCAGCCTGGACGAGGTCATCGCCCACGCCGACGAGGTCAAGGGCAAGATGGGCGAGAACCTGCGCGCCCACATCGACGACGCGCTGCTCTCGCGGCGCGTGGCGACCATCCAGACGAACGCCCCGGTCGAGCTCGACTTCGACGCCACGAGCTTCCCCGCCTACGACGCGGCGGCGGTCTCGTCCGCCTTGGGCGAGCTCGGCATCAGCGCCATGCAGAACCGGTTCCTCGCGCTGCTCGCGGGGGAGGGCGGCGCCCCGGTGCAGGCGGCGCCCGCCTTCGAGCTGCCCGCCGTGCTCCGTGCGGACGCGGTGACGGGCCGGGGCGTGGACGAGGCGGTCCGCGAGATGCTGCGCGCCACGGGGGAGGGCGAGTGGGTCGCCGCGGCGATCGACGACGACCGCGAGGCCGGCGCCCTGTTCGGCCTCACCCACACGCTGTGGGTCGCGACCTCCCGCGCGCTGCTCGCCTTCGAGGAGCCCGAGACGGGGGACGTCGCGCCGCTCGATGCCCCCGGCATCGACACCGCGCACGGCCTCGTCGCGGGCGCGCTCGCGCACCTGCTCGCGGAGGGCAAGGTCGCCTCGCCGGACATCAAGGCCCTCATCCACGAGGTTGTCCCCGTCGACTCGTCGCTGCCCGCCGCCGCGGACGCGCTCGACGCGGATCCGGCGCGCATCTTCGACACGACGGTCGCGGCCTACCTGCTCGACTCCGCGCGCTCGTCGTTCGACGACGCCTACATCGCCGACACCTACCTGCACGCCCCGCTGCCCCCCGCTGCGGGCGAGGAGGGCGCCCCCGAGGACGCCGCCCCCGCCGCCGCGCGCTCCGCCGCGCTCGCCCTCGCCGCGCTCGAGCCGCTGGCCGAGGCGCTCGACCGGGAGGGCGCCGTGCAGGTGTTCACCCAGATCGAGATGCCGCTCGTGCCCGTCCTCGCGGACATGGAGCGCGCCGGCATGCTCGTGGACCCCGAGCGGCTCCAGAGCATGTCCGACAAGCTCTCCGGTCAGATCGACGAGCTCGCCGGCCGCATCCGCTCGCTCGCTGGCGACGACTCGTTCAACATCGCGAGCCCCATGCAGCTCTCGCACATCCTGTTCGATGTCATGGGGCTGCCGACCAAGGGCCTGAAGAAGACCCAGCGCGGCTACTACTCCACCAACGCCCGCGTGCTCGAGGACCTCGCCCGCGACCACGAGGTCGTCCGGCTCATCCTCGAGTGGCGCGAGAAGACCAAGATCAAGTCGACCTACCTCGACACGCTGGGGCCGCTGGCCGGCCAGTACGGCGACGGCCGGGTGCACACCACCTACAACCAGACCATCACCGCCACGGGGCGCCTGTCCTCCTCCAACCCCAACCTGCAGAACATCCCCACGCGCTCGGAGCTGGGGCATACCGTGAAGACGGCGTTCTCGGCGGGTCCGGGCAAGGTGTTCCTGGCGGTCGACTACAGCCAGATCGAGCTGCGCCTGCTCGCCCACCTCTCGGGTGACGAGCACCTCATTCGCGCGTTCAACGAGGGCGAGGACTTCCACGCGGAGACGGCGGCGCGCGTGTTCGGCATCCCCGTCGAGGAGGTCACGCGCGAGCTGCGCAGCCGCGCCAAGGCGGTGAACTTCGGTATCGTCTACGGCCAGCAGGCCTACGGCCTCTCGCAGTCGCTCGACATCCCCATGGCCGAGGCCCGGCAGATGATCGACCGGTACTTCGAGGCCTACCCCGGCGTGCGCGCCTACCTCGACCGCACCGTCGCGGACGCCAAGCGCCTGGGGTACGCCGAGACGATGTTCGGCAGGCGCCGCCCGATCCCCGAGCTCAAGATGCGCGTCCCCGCGCAGCGGGCGTTCGGCGAGCGCACCGCCATGAACCACCCGATGCAGGGGAGCGCGGCCGACATCATCAAGATCGCCATGGCGCGGGTGGCCCGCCGCCTGCGCGAGGAGGGCTTTGCGGCCCGGATGGTCCTGCAGGTGCACGACGAACTCGATTTCGAGTGCCCCGAGGGCGAGGTGGAGCGCCTGACCGAGATGGTGCGCGCCGAGATGGAGGGCGTCGTGGAGCTGCGCGTCCCGCTCATCGCCGAGGCGTCCACGGGCGTCACCTGGGCGGACGCGAAATAGGGGATGCCAGGGTGTCTGGAGGGCGTGTGCAGGTCGCGGTTCGCCGTGCCCGGAGCGTTCCGTTGTGCCATGATGCGGTGCGGCACCGTAGACTGAGGAGGCGCGCATGCAGGGATTCGAGGCAGATGCCGGGCTGGCGTCCGTGAAGCTCGTGGCGAGCGACATGGATTGCACGCTGCTGGCGGACGACGGCAGCATGCCGTCGAACATGCCCGAGCTCATCGAGGCGCTCGCGGACGCGGGCGTGACGTTCTGCGCGGCGAGCGGGCGGCCCCTGTACACCCTGCGCGCGATGTTCGGCGACTACGTCGACCGCATGGCCCTGCTGTCCGACAACGGGGCCGCCATCTGGTGCGCCGGCGAGCTCGTGTTCAAGGACCTCATCGACGTGGCCACCTATCACGAGCTCATCGACTTCACGCTCGCCGACGGGCGCGGATGCCCGGTGGTCTGCGGTATCGAATCGGGCTACCTGCGCACCTGCGACCGCGTGCACGACGCCTTCTTCCGCCGCTTCTTCACCGAGATCACCTACCTCGACGACCTCGATTCGCTCGATGCGGACGTCAACAAGTACACGGTGTACTTCCCCGAGGGCGACTCCGAGGAGGTGTTCGCCCGGACCTATCGCGACGCGTGGGCGGGGCGCTTCTCGGTCACCACGGCCGGTCCCGAGTGGATCGACTTCATGAACCCGCATGTGGACAAGGGCCGGGGCATCAAGCGGCTGTGCGATCACCTGGGCATCTCGACCGCGGACGCCCTCGCCCTGGGCGATACCTACAACGACGTCCAGATGCTCGAGGCCGTGGGCCACAGCTACGTGGTCGCCAACGCCGGGGAGCACATGCGCGCGCACGCGCGCTTCATGGCGCCCTCCAACAACGAGCGCGGCGTCGCCCGCGTGATCGAGGCCCTGCTCGCGGCGAAGGCCCGGTAGGCCGGCGGGCAACCTTTTTGTCGCGCAAACCGATCATCCCCGTCCCGCGCTGAGCGGCCTGCCGCCCGGGCTCGGCCGATGCCCGCCTGGGCTCGGCTGCATACGTAAAGCCGTATCGGTGCATATAGTTTCAAGCGTGTTACAGCCGCCTCCGCAGGTCGCCCATATCCCTTCTGTTGCGAATCGGCAGGTGGAACGGGATATACGGCGAACGGTAAAACTTTTTTCCTTAAATTCGCGGTTTTCGGTTTCGCGAGCGTTTGCTTTAGCGTATAGTAGCGCGCAACGTGAAGCGGCCGAGGGGCTCGCGCCCGGCGGCGCCCTTCACGGATCTGAAGGCGCGTACTGACGCAACGGAAGCGGGAGAGCACACGGTGGGCAACCAGATGGCTACATACGAGGGCATGGCGGCGATCGCCATCCTTCCCGGCCAGACTGCCGCCGACACCTGCATCCGACGCCAGCGCGCTATCTCCCGACGACGATAAACCGAGTCGTCTCCGTTCGCTTGGGGCAAGAGGCCCCAGCGGGGTTCGTCGATAGGTGCGTCGGGTTCACCTCCGCAGGCGGAAGCGTCATGCGCGCTCCGCAGGGGGTCATTCTAGAAACACAACTCGATTTCGCGTATGCGCAGCGCAGGCACTGCAGAGACGGGCTCATCCGGTTCCATCCGCTCATCTATCGAAAGGAACTTTCATGAGCAAGGAAAAGGTCGTACTCGCGTACTCCGGTGGTCTTGACACGTCCGTCTGCATCAAATGGCTCCAGGAGGAGAAGGGCCTCGACGTCATCTGCGTCCTGGGCAACGTCGGCCAGGAGCTGCACGGTCTCGAGCAGAAGAAGCAGAAGGCGCTCGACCTGGGCGTCATCGACTGCCACGTGCTCGAGCTCAAGGACGAGTACGCCGACGAGTACCTGACGAAGGCCATCGCCGCGAACTCCATGTACGAGAACAAGTACCCGCTGCTCTCTGCCCTCTCCCGCCCGCTGCTCGCCGCCAAGCTCGTCGAGATCGCCCATCAGTACGACGCCACGTACGTGGCCCACGGCTGCACCGGCAAGGGCAACGACCAGGTCCGCTTCGAGGCCTCCATCCTGACGCTCGACCCCTCGCTCCAGGTCATCGCCCCGGTGCGCGAGTGGGATCTCAAGTGCCGCCCGGACGAGGTCGCCTACGCCCACGCCCACGGCGTGCCCGTCCCCGAGGGCGCCAACGACAACCCCTACTCGATCGACGACAACCTGTGGGGCCGCGCGATCGAGTGCGGCGTGCTCGAGGACCCCTGGAACGAGCCCCCGCATGACGTCTGGGTCATGACCAAGGACCCCGAGGAGACCCCCGACACCGCGACCTACGTCGACATCGACTTCGAGGGCGGCAAGCCCGTCGCGCTCGACGGCGAGAAGATGCCCCTGGCCGCGCTCGTGGCGAAGCTGAACCAGGTCGCGGGCGACAACGGCTACGGCCGCCTCGACCTCATGGAGAACCGCATGGTGGGCCTCAAGTCCCGCGAGTGCTACGAGGTGCCCGCCGCCCTCACCCTCATCAACGCCCACAAGGCCCTGGAGGACCTCACCCTCGAGCGCGACGTGCTGCACCAGAAGCTCTATCTCGAGCAGACCTGGGCCACCTGCGTCTACAACGGCCAGTGGTTCAGCCCGCTGAAGAAGGCCCTCGACGCCTTCATGGCCGAGACCCAGAAGTTCGTGACCGGCACCGTGCGCGTCAAGTTCTTCAAGGGCCACTGCACCGTCATGGGCCGCAAGAGCCCCTGCTCGCTGTACGACTTCGGCCTGGCCACCTACGACCGCGACACCACCTTCGACGAGAAGGCCGCGGAGGGCTTCATCCAGATCGAGACCCTCTCGCTCAAGACCTGGGCCAAGATGCAGGGCCCCACGTCCGAGGCCGCTGCCGGCCTGGCGTAGGGGCGCCCGAGCCCGGGCGGCCCGTCCTCGCGCCGCGTCCGGGACGGCCGGCCTGAGCGCCGCCGGCCGCGCGACCGGCCGTCCGCCAGCGACTCGGCGGGCGGCTTCTCGCGAGATCTGCGCGGCGGCGCGTCCGCGGTGCCGTGCGCCCGTCATTCTCAGCACACCCGAGCCCCGGTCCGCCGGGGCTTCCCGTGGCGGCCGATTCGCGCCGCCGGACAAGGAGAACCCATGCTCAGCTTCCTGGAATCCCTCGCACCCGAGCTCAACGAGGACGCCGTGCTCGCGACGCCCCCCTCGCTCAAGGACTGGTGTGCCCATCGCGGCCCGCGCGCCAACGTCGCCGCGTTCTTCGACGACGGGGCCGCCGAGCCCGCATCCGAGCCGGCCGCCCTTCCCGAGCTGATGCACATCGAGGGTCCGCGGACCGCCGTCCGTCTCTTCATGGCTCAGGAGGCCTGCTAGATGGCGCTGTGGGGAGGTCGCTTCGAGGAGAACGTGGCCGAGGCGACCCAGGAGTTCGGAGCGTCGCTGCCGATCGACCGGCACCTGTACCGTCAGGACATCGCCGGCTCGAAGGCCCATGCGGCCATGCTCGCCGCCCAGGGCATCATCGATGCGCGGGACGCCGACGCGATCAGCGCGGGGCTCGACGGCATCCAGGCCGATATCGACGCGGGCCGCTTCGCCTTCGATATCAACGACGAGGACATCCACATGGCGGTCGAGGGCGAGCTCACCCGCCGCATCGGTCCGGCCGGCGGCAGGCTGCACACCGGCCGCTCCCGCAACGACCAGGTGGCGACCGACACGCGCCTGGCGGCCAAGGCGCTGGCCCGCGGCCTCATGGAGGGCAACCTCGCGCTGAGGCGCGCGCTCGTGTCCGCCGCGCGGGACGCGGGGGATGCGATCCTGCCGGGCATGACGCACCTGCAGCACGCCCAGCCCGTCCTGTTCTCGCACCACCTGCTCGCCTACGCCTGGATGCTCGCGCGCGACTTCACCCGCCTGCGGGCCGCGTTCGACGCCGCGGACGCCTCGCCGCTCGGCGCCGCGGCGCTCGCCGGCACGACCTACCCGCTCGACCGGCAG
The DNA here is from genome assembly GCF_027669965.1 of Candidatus Collinsella stercoripullorum. Classification (NCBI taxonomy): domain Bacteria; kingdom Bacillati; phylum Actinomycetota; class Coriobacteriia; order Coriobacteriales; family Coriobacteriaceae; genus Collinsella; species Candidatus Collinsella stercoripullorum. The sequence continues at coordinate 93,266 of NZ_JAQECM010000003.1, forward strand.
ATGACCGCGGACGCCCTCGGGTTCTCGCGGGTGATCGAGAACTCGCTCGACGCCGTCTCTGACCGCGACTTCCTGCTCGACCTCGAGTACGCCTGCTCCGTCATGGCCGTCCACCTCTCCCGCCTGTCCGAGGAGATCGTGCTGTGGAGCAGCCAGGAGTTCGGCTTCATCACGCTGTCGGACGCGTACTCCACGGGGTCCTCGATCATGCCGCAGAAGAAGAACCCCGACTTCGCCGAGCTCATCCGCGGGAAGACCGGCCGCGTGGTGGGCGACTTGGTCCAGCTGCTCGTGACGTGCAAGGGCCTGCCGCTCGCCTACAACAAGGACCTCCAGGAGGACAAGGCCGGCGCGCTCGATGCGGCGGAGACCCTCGAGCGGTGCCTCGCCGTCATGCGCGGCATGGTGTCGACGTGGACGGTGAACGCCGGGCGCATGCGCCAGGTGATGCACAAGGGCCATCTCGCCGCCACCGATGTCGCCGACTACCTCGCCAAGCGCGGCATGCCGTTCCGCGAGGCGCACGCCGTGGTGGGGCATCTCGTGCTCGAGGCCGAGCAGGCGGGCTGCGACATCTCCGAGCTCCCGATCGAGACGTTCCATGCGGCGAGCGACCTGTTCGGCGACGACGTGGTCGGGGCGTTCGACCTCGACGCCATCGTCGCGGCGCGCACGACGCGCGGCGGCACGGCGCCCACGGCGGTCGCTGAGCAGATGTCCCTGGTCGAGGCGGGCATCGCCGCGGACGGCGACGCCCTCGCCGGGCTGTCGCCCGTCGTGGAGATGGGCGAGGGCACCCGCTCGGTGCTGTAGGGGCGCCTCGCCGCATATGACGGAGCCCGATGCGGCCCGGTCCCCCTGCGCGCGGGGCCGGGCCGCTTCCCGTGCGCGGGACGGGGACGTCCGGCTCGCTTCACATGCGCGGGACCGCGTCGCCGTCGCTGTCCGCCCGGGACGCCGCGCGATCGGCGCCGCGCCCCGTCCGAAGGTCGGGCCGCCGGTGCCGTCCGCCCGGTCCCGCTCCCGCCGCGCCCCCGAAATGAATACAATGGTGCTCGGAATGTATCAGCTCGAACACCGAGGAGCCGCCATGCCAGCTTCGCACGCCGCGCCGTTCTGCACCGATGTCCGCGACCGGGCCTTCTGCGAGGTGCTGAACGAGGAGCTCGTCTGCGCGCTCGGATGCACGGAGCCCATCGCCGTCGCGTACGCCGCGGCGCTCGCCCGCGCCACCCTCGGCGCGGAGCCGGAGTCGCTCGAGGTGGGCTGCTCGGGCAACATCATCAAGAACGTGAAGAGCGTGACCGTCCCCAACTCGGGGGGCATGCACGGCATCGAGGCCGCGGCGACCCTGGGGGCGGTGGGGGGCGACTCCGGCAGCGCGCTCGAGGTCCTGGAGTCCGTGACCGAACCGGATATCGAGCGCACCCGCGCGCTTCTGTCCGACCCCGCCTTCTGCGCGGTCTCCCTCGTCGAGGGCGTCCCCAACCTGTACATCAAGGTGCGCGCGCACGCGGCCGGCCATGTGGCGGAGGTCGTCATCGCCGAGCACCACACCGACGTGGTGTACCGTGCGCTCGACGACGCGGTGCTCGAGGGGGCGCGCGAGCAGGACCCGGCGCTGCACGCCGACGAGCCGAACCCCGCCTACGAGCTGCTCACCATCGACGCGATCATCGGGTTCGCCGAGGACGGCGACATCGAGCCCGCGCGCGCGGCGCTCGAACGGCAGATCGAGCTCAACGACGCCATCTCCCGCGAGGGGCTCGCCCACGCATGGGGCGCGGAGGTGGGCCGCACGCTCATGGAGTCCCGCGAGCACGACGCCCCCTGCCGCGCCCGTGCCCGCGCCGCCGCCGGCTCGGATGCGCGCATGAGCGGCTGCGCCCTGCCGGTCGTCATCGTCTGCGGGTCGGGCAACCAGGGCATCACCGCCTGCCTGCCCGTCATGGAGTACGCCGAGGGGCTCGGGGCCGACCGCGAGCGCCTGGTGCGCGCGGTCGCCCTCTCCGACCTGGTCGCCGCGCACGTCAAGGGCTATATCGGCGCGCTGTCCGCCTTCTGCGGGGTGGTGTGCGCCGCCTGCGGCGCCGGGGCCGCGATCACCTGGCTGGCCGGCGGCACGCCCGAGCAGGTGGGCGCCACCATCGTCAACACCCTCGGCAACGTGGGCGGCATCGTCTGCGACGGCGCCAAGCCGAGCTGCGCCGCCAAGATCTCCGCCGCGGTGGACGCGGCGATCCTCGGCCACGAGATGGCCATGGCCGGCCGCGGGTTCCGCGCGGGCGAGGGCCTGATCCAGGAGACGGTCGAGAAGACCATCGCCTCGATGGGCTATGTGGGCCGCGTGGGCATGAAGCCGACCGACGTGGAGATCCTGAACATCATGATCGGCAAGACGAGGGTGTAGCGCACCGTCGGCCCGTGTGCCGCGCCGGCTCCCCGCCGCGCCCCGGACCGTCCCGGCGCCCTTCCGCCCGCCGCCGCAGGGCCGCGAGCCCGTGTGCCGCGGCTCAGCCCACGTCCTGCACGAGCTCGAGCAGCCGCCGCTCCTGGCGCTCGGCATGGCGCTCGCAGATCTCGTCCAGGCTGCGGGCGAAGTCCGCCATGCGCCCGCACCAGGTCGCGCGCACCGGGGTGCCGCGTCCCACGTAGGCGGTCTGCAGCCCGATATCGGGGGAGGGGAAGTCGCGCTTGGGGTCGTTGCCGACCATGAGGGCCTCCTCGGGGGCGAGGCCGAGCACGTCGAGCGCGTCGCGGTAGTAGTCGGCGCTCGGCTTCACGCGGCGCGTGTTCTCCATGGTGGTGACGAGCTCGAAGGGCGCGTCGAGGATGCCCGCCCAGCCCATGCGGCACTCGATGCACGCGGCCCCGAAGCTCGGGTTGGTGAGCAGGGCGATGCGCAGCCCGCGGTCGAGCACGGCCTCCAGGGCGCGCTGCGCCCCCTCCATGGGCCTGGCGCCGATGATGGCGTCGTTGCGGTCGGGGAGGACCTCGCGCTCGTAGAAGGCGAGCGCGTCGGCGATGACGGGGTCGGAGAGCACCACGCCGCCCCTCCGCTCGATCGCGGTGTCGAACAGCTCGCGGTTGGTGCACTCGTTGTCGCGGTCGGCGCGGTTCAGGTCGAGCATCGCCGCGGTGTAGGAGGCGAACATGGAGAGCGGGTTGCGGCGCCCGATCTGGGCCAGCAGGGAGGACTCGTCGCGCGCCAGGACGGCGATGAACGCGCTGAGGTTGATGTCGAGCAGGGTGTCGTCCATGTCGAACACGACGGCCTTGAGCACGGGGCGCCTCCCTTCCGTCCTAACGCCCGGGTCCCGCCACGCCTATCATGACACGGGGGCCGTATCATGGCACGGGGGCTGTCCTACCTGTCATAATCGGGACGACATGCCTTGTACCCACTCCGCGCGCGGGCAGACGGCGCGCGGGCGCGCGGACGGACGTTCCTTTTCGTACCGCTTACGTAAAAATCACGTCTCGACCTTGAAAATCCATCCGATTCCTCGTAATCTAGGCAAACGTGGCTGCAGAAGCAACCACATACGTATCTGTCGGCTCCCGAGAAGTTCCAAACGGTGCGCACGGCGCCCGGGCCCCGCCCGAACGGCGTGCAATCTGCAGGTCCTAGCAATCGGGGCCCCGTAGTTCGAAAGGGGTCCACCTTTGAGTGAGATTCAGAACTCGTCCATTTTCTCCCTCGATGACGTCAATGAGGAGGAGATGAACAGCCTCATCGACGGCACGATCACCGATTTCGACGAGGGGGATCTGGTCAACGGCACCGTCGTGAAGATCGAGCACGACGAGGTCCTCGTGGACATCGGCTTCAAGTCCGAGGGCGTCATCCCCGTCCGCGAGCTCTCCATCCGCAAGGATGCCAACCCTGCAGACATCGTCTCCCTGGGCGATCCCATCGAGGCCCTCGTCCTTCAGAAGGAGGACAAGGACGGCCGTCTGGTGCTCTCCAAGAAGCGCGCTGAGTACGAGCGCGCCTGGAACCGCATCGAGGAGAAGTTCAACTCCGGCGAGAACGTCGAGGGCGAGGTCATCGAGGTCGTCAAGGGCGGCCTGATCCTCGACATCGGCCTGCGCGGCTTCCTGCCCGCCTCCCTCGTCGACCTCCGTCGCGTCAAGGACCTCAGCTCCTACCTGCACACCCGCATCGAGGCCCGCGTCATCGAGATGGACCGCAACCGCAACAACGTCGTGCTGTCCCGCCGCGTGGTGCTCGAGGAGTCCCGCAAGGCCGAGCGTACCGAGATCCTGTCCAAGCTCAAGGCCGGTATGCGCCTCAAGGGCACCGTCTCCTCCATCGTGGACTTCGGCGCCTTCGTGGACCTCGGCGGCATCGACGGCCTGATCCACATCTCCGAGCTCTCCTGGAACCACGTCAACCACCCCTCCGAGGTCGTCAAGGTCGGCCAGGAGGTCGAGGTCGAGGTCCTGGACGTCGATCTCAACCGCGAGCGCATCTCCCTCGGTCTCAAGCAGACCACCGAGGATCCGTGGCGCGCGCTCGTCAAGAAGTACCCCGTGGGCGCCATCGTCGAGGGCACCGTCACCAAGCTCGTGCCGTTCGGCGCCTTCGTCGACCTCGGTGAGGGCATCGAGGGCCTCGTGCACATCTCCGAGATGGCCAACAAGCACGTGGACCAGCCCAGCCAGGTCACCCACGTGGGCGAGAAGGTCCAGGTCAAGGTTATGGAGATCGACCTCGACCGTCGTCGCATCAGCCTGTCGATGAAGTCCGCCGCCGAGACCCTCGGCGTCGAGATCGAGGTCACCCCGCTGCCGTCCGAGAAGAAGGACGAGGAGTAGCGCCGCGTTCGCTTCGTCGCGCATATGATTGCCAGGCCCCTGGGAAACCGGGGGCCTTTTTCTGCGCCGCCCCCGCGCGGCGCGCAAGGAGGAGCCATGCCCGCACATGACGGCGCTCGGAAAGGAAGGGGGGCGCAGATGGGATACCTGCTGCTCGCGGTCGCCATCGCGACGGAGATCGCCGCCACGACCTGTCTCAAGAACTCGAACGGCTTCACGGTGCCCGCGTGGAGCGTCGCGACCGTGCTGCTCTACGCGGTGTGCTACTACAGCCTCTCGCGCGCCCTGCTCACCGTGGACCTCTCCGTGGCGTACGCGACGTGGTGCGCGGTCGGCATCGTCGCGACGACCGCCATCTCCGTCGTCCTGTTCGGCGAGCGCCTGAACGCGGCGGGGCTGGCGGGGATCGCGCTGTGCGTGGTCGGCGTCGTGCTGCTGAACCTCAACACCGCCGGCCACTGAGGCGGCCGCCGCCTGGGCTATGATGTACGCGGTATCAACGCGCGCGAAGGAGGTCGCCCATATGACCGAGACCGACCCGACCGAGGGGCTCCATCTGGCCGAGCGGCCCGTCGTCCTGTTCGACTTCGATGGGACGCTGGCCGACACGAGCCCCGCGATCCTCAGGATGGCGCGGCTCGCGCTCGAGAGCCGCGGATACGATGTCGATGCCATCGGGGATATGGGGAGCATCATCGGGCCGCCCCTGCACGACGGCTTCATGGAGCTCGTCGGCGTCGACCGCCCCGAGGCGGAGGCCATCGTCGACACGTACCGCGACCTGTTCAACACGCTCGTCCGCCCGGAGGACTACCCGCCGCTGCCCGGCGTGCGCGACCTTCTGCAGGCGCTGCTCGACGACGGCCGGCGCATCGCGGTCGCGACCTCGCGGCTCGAGTCGATGGCCGTGCGCATGATCGACGCCCTCGACCTGCCGCCCTTCGAGGCGGTCGTGGGCCGTCTGGAACCCGGCCGCGACACCAAGGCGGACTGCATCCGCGAGGCGCTGCGCCAGCTGGGCGTCGGCCCGGACGAGGTCGTGATGGTGGGGGACCGCAAGCACGATTCGCTCGGCGCCCACGCGAACGGCGTGCCGTGCATCGGCGTCTATACCGGTACGGCCAAGCCGGGCGAGCACGAGGAGGCCGGCGCCGACGTGATCTGCGAGGGCATGGGCGAGGTCGCCCGGGCGCTCGGCCTGCGCTGACCGACCTCGGCGGACCGGGCGGTCCCGTTGCCGCATACGGACGGCACGCCCTCGTTCGGCGGTCGGTGACGGTCGAGGCAGCCCCCGCTGTCATACTGACGTGACAGCCGGTGCAGCTGGACGTGCGTGACAGGCGGGAGCGGCTCTCCTGTCATGCCGACGGGGCGGCCGTTCCAAGGAGCCCAAGACGCCGACTCGAGATAAGGACCATGGCGCGGGGCCGCGCTATCCGCCATGCATGACGGGGCCGGCCCTCTCGCCGCACACAAGGAGGAGAAGATGGACAGCAAGATCACCGCTCAGGTCGAGGCGTATGTGGACGAAGTCTGGGAGGATGTCGTGGCCGACATCGCCGCGCTCGTCGCCCATCCCTCGGTGGCCGATGCGTCCCAGGGCACCCCGGGAGCCCCGTTCGGCGCCCCCGTCCGCGGCGCGCTGGACTGCGCGCTCGGCATCGCCGAGAAGCTCGGGTACGAGGTGGGCGATGACGAGGGGTACGTGGGCATCGCCGACATCCCGGGCGCCGAGGACCGGCAGATCGCCACGATCGCGCACGTCGACGTGGTGCCCGCGGGCCCGGGCTGGAACACCGACCCGTTCACCTGCACGCGGCGCGAGGGCTGGCTGCTCGGCCGCGGCGTGATCGACGACAAGGGGCCCGCGGTGCTCTCGCTGTACGCGGGTGCGTTCCTGAAGCAGCTCGGCACCGTCCCGCGCTACACCTTCCGCGCCCTCATCGGCTGCGACGAGGAGGTGGGTATGACCGACATCCACCATTACCTCTCCGGCCACGACGACCCGGACTTCCTCTTCACGCCCGACGCGGAGTTCCCCGTGGGCAACGCGGAGAAGGGGCAGTACGGCGCCACCTTCACGAGCGCCCCCGTCACCGACGGGGTCATCCTGTCTTGGAGCGGCGCCGAGGCCACCAACGCCATCCCGGCCGAGTCGGTGTGCGAGCTCGCCGTGGACGCCTCGGCGTGCCCCGCCCCCGCGGCGAACGCCGACCGTCTGGCGATCGAGGCGGTCGCCCTCGGCCGCACGCGCATCACGGCGCGCGGTATCGGCGGGCATGCGTCGCTGCCCGAGGGCACGGTCAACGCCATCGCCCTCATCGTGGACTACCTGCGCGGCGCCGACCTCGTCTCCGCCTCCGAGCGCCCCTTCCTGGAGCTCATGTCCCGGATCCATGAGGACACCGCGGGGGCGTCCATGGGCATCGCGAGCTCCAACGAGGCGTTCGGTCCGCTCACGGTCATCGGCGGCACCGTGGAGGTCTCCGACGGGCGCATCCGGCAGACCATCGACGTGCGCTATCCCGACAGCACCACGGACGGGCGGATCGCCGAGAGCTGCCGCGCGCTGGCGGCGGAGTTCGGAGCCACCTGCACGACCGACCACGCCAAGGAGCCGTTCTCCGTCTCCGCGGACCATCCCGCCGTCCAGACGCTGCTCGACGTCTACCGCGAGGTCACGGGCCGTCCCGCCGAGCCGTTCTCGATGGGCGGCGGCACCTATGCGCGCAACTTCGCCCGCGCCGTCTCCTTCGGGCCCGAGGACAACGACCTCGAGCTCCCCGCATGGGGCGGCTCGATGCACGGCCCCAACGAGTGCGCGAGCGAGGCGCAGCTCAAGGAGGCCTTCAAGATCTACATCCTGGCGATCCTGCGCCTCATGGAGGTCGATCTGTAAGCCTGGTCCATGTCCCGCACCGCACAGATGGCCGCATTTCAGACGGCGGTGAGCCGAAGGCCCTTGGTTTTCAGTTCATGCTGCACGGGAGGATTCGCTATCCTGTTTTGAGGGAGCTCCTGAAGAAGGTTCGGGTGAATCATGGGTGGATCGGTTGGAAGGGCGGCCGCAGCGTTGCTCGTCGGTTCGGCGCTCATGGTGTGCGTAGTTCTGTGCTTTGCGGGCCGGGTTCAGTTCATCAACGGCTGCCTTGCGTGCTCGCTGTACATTCTGTGTCGCGGCACTTCCGCGCCACAGTGTGGAAGCGGCGATCCGGTGCGTGCGCGGCACGTGCGCGGGGTGCTCCGCGTCGCTGCCATCCTATTCATGTTGGTGTCCCTTGCCTCCACTTTCTCTTTGGTTGTATTGCCGATCGTTGATGGAGGGGATGCGCGCTTGTGGGCGATTCCGACCATGGTGGTCGGGTGCGCGCTGCGCATCGCAAGCAACTCGTTCGACTCGGATGCGGACTCGTGACGCAAGGCATGAGCGAGCTGCGGGGACTGTTCGAGTTCTGAGAATGTGCGACATATATCAATCGGCGGGAGGGCGGTCCGGATGCGGGCCGCCCTCCCGCTTTCTGTGCGAGTCGAGCTCCTTTCGTTCAAAGGGCATATTCTGGCAGCATCCCATCCAGCAGGCACTTCGCACCGCGTGAAGCTGCATATCGAACGAGGGGTCACTTCGGGATTCACGGGAACATCCGCCGCACCCCGAGAATACCTGGCCACGTCCTGGAGAGACTCTGCCATCTGCGGGGAGACCCGGCCATCTTTGGGGAGCCCTTGCCATCTCCGGGGAGCGCGCGAGCATGTTCCCGTGACGAGCGGAGGTGTCCAGAGCGGCCGTCGCCACCGCGGCGGCCAGGAGTATGTTCCCATGACGAACGGACATGTCCCCGTTGGGATCTTGTGATGAGCCTGGTGTGTCTTGCTGCGCCCCGGGAACGATTCGGCGTGCCCCGGAGCGGGTTCTCATGCCCCCGGAACGCCCTGACGCACCCCCGGAACGCCCTGGCGCACCCCCGGAACGCACTGACGCACCCCTGGAACACCCGTTTCGCCCGATTGGGCGAGTTTTCGGCGTTCCGGGGGCATGTCTGCCCGTTCCCGGGGTAAATGCGCTCGCCTTGGGTGCGGGAGTCAAGAGGCCGCAAGGGACGGGTTCCGGACAAAAGCCCTCCCGCGAGGTCGCCGCCGCGGGTTTCAGGCGATGACCCGTTGGCAGAACCTCCGCAGCGGGTACGGGCGATGACCCGCTGGCAGAACCTCCGCCGTGGGCTCCGGGCGATGACCCGTCGCCAGATCCGCCGTCGCGGGTTCAGGGCGAGGGTCTGCAGAAGGGCTCCCCGTTACATGTCCTCCGCTCCCCGGGCCGTTTGTAAACGTCCCGTAAGGTCCGCGCTATTGTTACGTAATGGTTAATCAGAGCATCGTAATAAGACGTCGGCGAGCGGTGGCAACGGCTCCGCGAGCGATAGAGTAGCCAATCGAACAGCGGGCGGGTCTGCATGGCCGTCCGCACAGACGCTGCGAATGACACGTTCGCGAAAGGAGAACCATGTTCGATCACGCTTGCTCTCGTCGTCAGTTCCTCGGTTTCGCCGGCGGCCTCGCTGCCGTCGCGGGCCTCGGCCTCGCCGGCTGCGGCGGTGACACCGCCTCCGCCGGTTCCGCTGCCGCTGAGGGCTCCACGGTCGCCGGTACCGTGACCTATGACGGCGCCTCCTCCTTCCAGGCGCTCGTCGAGGCTGCCGCCGAGCAGTTCATGAACGACAACCCGGACGTCTCCATCACCGGTTCCGGCAACGGTTCCGGCACCGGCCTGACCGCCGTGGCCGACGGCACCGTCACCATCGGCAACTCCGACGTCTTCGCCGAGACCAAGCTCGAGGCCGACCAGTGCGCCGACCTCGTCGACCATGAGGTCGCCGTCGTGGGCATGGGCCCGGTCGTCTCCAAGAACGTCACCGTCGACGACCTGACCATCGAGCAGCTCGCCGGCATCTTCTCCGGCGAGATCACCAACTGGAGCGAGGTCGGCGGCGAGGACGCCGCGATCTACGTCCTCAACCGCAAGTCCGGCTCCGGCACCCGCGCCACCTTCGAGGCCGCCGTCTTCGGCGCCGGCGCCGCCGAGAGCACCTTCAAGGGCGAGGCCGAGCTCGACAAGTCCGGTGACGTCGTGACCCAGATGGGCTCCACCGACAACGCCATCTCCTACCTCGACTTCTCCCACTTCGACGACGAGAGCTTCACCGCTATCAAGGTCAACGGCGTCGAGCCCACGAGCGAGAACGTCTACGACAACTCCTTCCCCATCTGGGCCACCGAGCATATGTACTGCAAGCAGGATGCCGACGAGGCCACCACTGCCTTCCTGGAGTACATGCTCTCCGAGGACGTCCAGGGCTCGCTCGTCGAGGAGCAGGGCTTCATCCCCGTCTCCAAGATGACGGTCGTCAAGGACGCCGAGGGCAACGTCTCCGAGAAGTAAAGCGGCCCCACCGTCTTTACGCCCTGTACGTACAACTGTTTCGAAAGGTGCGTTATGGCTAAGCAGATGCCGAAGCGCAGCCTTGAGAAGGTCGGATTGAGTGTCACGGGCGCCTGCGTCGCGCTCGTGACACTCGTCGTTGTGGCATTGATCTTCATGGTCGCCCAGCGAGGTCTTTCGACGTTCATCAAGGACGGCGTCAATATCGCGGAGTTCTTCACCGGCACCACCTGGAACCTCGCGATCACCAATGAGGAGACGGGTCTGCCGTTCACCGGCGCTCTTCCGCTGATCGTCACGTCGTTCGCGGTGACGGTCATCTCGACGATCATCGCCCTGCCCATCGCCATCGGTGCGGCCATTTTCGTCGTCGAGATCCAGCCCAAGTTCGGCAAGCAGGTCTTCCAGCCGCTCATCGAGCTGCTCGTCGGCATCCCGTCCGTCGTGTTCGGCCTGATCGGCTTCCACGTCATCGTCGCCGCGGTGCGCGCCATCTTCAACGTGGAGCTGGGACTGGGCATCCTGCCGGGCTCCATCGTGCTCGCGCTCATGATCCTGCCGACGGTCACCACCCTGTCCATCGACGCGCTGCGCGCCGTGCCCGACAGCTACCGTCAGGGCTCGCTCGCCCTCGGCTACACCCGGTGGCAGACCATCTGGCACGTCGTGCTCAAGAGCGCCACGCCCTCGCTCATGACCGCGGTCATCCTGGGCATGACGCGCGCCTTCGGCGAGACCCTCGCCGTCCGCATGGTCATCGGCGGCGTCGAGGTCATGCCCACCGGCCTGCTCGACTCCGCATCGACCATCACCACGACGCTCACCACCTCGATGGCCGTCTACGCCACCGGCTCGGTCGAGAACGACGCGCTGTGGTCGCTCGGCCTGCTGCTCATGGGCATGTCCCTCATCTTCATCCTGATCATCCACCTCATCGGCGCGAAGGGGGCGAAGGCACGTGGCTAGCACCTCGACCGCGCAGCAGGACGCGCGCATCAAGCGCTCCATGCGCAACGACCGCATCGCCACCGGTGTGCTCACGCTCATCGTCGGCATCGTGATGCTCATCGTCGTCTCGATGGTCGTCTACATCCTGGCACAGGGCATCGGCCAGCTGTTCCAGCCCGGCTTCCTCACGGAGGCGAGCCGTTCCAACGGCACCGAGGGCGGCATCGCCTACCAGCTGTTCGACTCGTTCTACCTGCTCATCCTGACGCTCATCATCTCGCTGCCCATCAGCCTCGGCGGCGCGGTGTTCCTCGTCGAGTACGCCCCCGAGGGCCCGGTCACCAAGATCGCCTCGACGGCCATCGAGACCCTGTCCAGCCTGCCCTCCATCGTCGTGGGCATGTTCGGCTTCCTCATGTTCTCGGTGAACTTCGGCTGGGGCTACTCGCTCATCTCCGGCGCCATCGCGCTCACGATGTTCAACATCCCCATCCTCACCCGCGTCATCCAGCAGGCGCTTGAGGACGTGCCGAGCTCGCAGCGCGACGCCTGCCTGGCCATGGGCCTCACCCGCTGGGAGACGACGATCCACGTGCTGATCCCGGCGGCCATGCCCGCCATCGTGACCGGCGTGGTCCTCTCCGCGGGCCGCGTGTTCGGCGAGGCTGCGGCCCTGCTGTTCACCTCCGGCATGAGCTCGCCGGCGCGCCTGAACTTCCTGTCCCTGAACTTCGCGAGCCCCACCTGCGCCTGGAACATCTTCCGTCCGGGTGAATCGCTCGCCGTGCACATCTACAAGATCTACGGCGAGGGCAGCCCCGAGGCCCAGCACATCGTGTGGGGCACCGCGGCCCTGCTGATGATCTGCGTGCTGCTGTTCAACGTGCTGTCGCGCATCGCCGGCAACGCGCTCGCAAGGAGGATGACCGCCGAATGACGAACGAGACCGATCAGTTCCTCGAAAGCGTCGGCTCGAGCGAGAAGAGCTCCCGCATGACCGGCATCGCCATCTCCGACGAGGTCGTGCTCGAGACCCGCGACGTCAACGTGTACTACGGGGACCATCACGCCCTGAACGATACGAGCCTGACCTTCCACAAGGGTGAGATCACCGCCCTCATCGGCCCGTCGGGCTGCGGCAAGTCCACCTTCCTGCGCAGCCTGAACCTCATGAACCGCGAGATCCGCGGCTGCCGCGTCGAGGGCGAGATCCTCTACCAGGACCGCAACATCAACACCTCCAAGGAGAACCTCTACGAGCTGCGCCGCTCCATCGGCATGGTGTTCCAGCAGCCGAACCCGTTCCACAAGTCCATCCGCGAGAACATCACGTTCGCGCCCAAGCGCCACGGCCTGAAGGACAAGGCCAAGCTCGACCAGCTGGTCGAGGAGAGCCTGCGCGGCGCGGCCCTGTGGGACGAGGTCAAGGACAAGCTGGATCAGAGCGCCTTCGCGCTCTCCGGCGGCCAGCAGCAGCGCCTGTGCATCGCGCGCACGCTTGCCATGCATCCCGACGTGATCCTGTTCGACGAGCCCTGCTCGGCGCTCGACCCCATCTCCACCCTGGCGATCGAGGACCTCATGAACTCCATCGTGAAGGACCGTGCGATCGTCATCGTGACCCATAACATGGAGCAGGCGTCGCGTGTGTCCAACCGCACGGCCTTCTTCTACATGGGCGAGATGGTCGAGTACGGCGAGACCGACCAGATCTTCCAGCGTCCCAACGACAAGCGCCTGAACGACTACCTGACCGGTATGTTCTCCTAAGCACGCTTTCCATCGAGCGCCCGCCGGACGGGCCCGGCCGCCCCGGGCGTCACGGTGCGGCCTTCCATGCAGCGGCGGCGACCCGACACCTCTCGGGTCGCCGCCGTTTTTCCGTGCGCGGTGCGGGGAGGGCGCCGTGGGGCCTCAGCCGCGCCGCGGGGCTTCAGCCGTGCCGCGCGGGGCCTCAGCCGCGCCGGTAGACCCGCTCGCCGCGGATCCAGGTCTCGGACACCTGCACCCGGTCGAGCTCGTCGGCGGGGGTGGCGAGGATGTCGCGGTCCAGCACGGCGAAGCTCGCCTTGTAGCCGGCGCGCAGCATGCCCAGCCCCTCGAACCCGACGATCCGCGCGGCCTCGCGGGTGTAGAGCGCGAGCGCCTCCTCGATATCCAGCCGCTCGTCGGCCCCGAAGTCGAACCCGTCGTATGCGCGCCGGCCGACGGCGGACTTGAGGTTGGGGAAGGGGTCGGACGGAACGGCCCAGGAGGTGGCCGGCGCGTCGGTGGAGATGCACATGGTCGCCCCCGCGTCGAGCAGGCTGCGCAGGGGGTAGCAGGCGCGCGTGCGCTCATCGCCCAGGTTCGCCCGGTAGGTCCCGATCTCGGCGTAGGGGAAGATGGGCTGCGTGACCACGGCGATGCCGGTGCGCGCGAAGGTCTCGACGGCGGAGGGCGACGGGGCGGTCACATGCTCCACGCGCGCGTAGGGCCAAGATCCGTCCGACCAGGGCTCCTCCTGCGCGAGGCGCCCGACCGCGCGGTCGATGGCGCGCGTCCCCATGGCGTGCAGCGACAGCTGGCAGCGGTTCTCGCGGCAGAAGGCGATCGCGCCCTCGAGCTCCTCGTCGGTGCAGGTCGGGAAGCCGCAGGCGGCCTCTTTGTCCCCCTCGGCGCCCCGGTAGGGGACGTCGAACCACGCGGTGCGCCCGGACACGCTGCCGTCGGTGAGCAGCTTGATGCCGGCGCAGAACGCCTGCGCGCCCCGGTCGCGCCGTTCGGGCGCGATGGTGTAGGAAGGGTCGTCCTTCACGTAGTCCCACAGGACGTAGCTGGCGATATCCTGGGCGAATCCCGCCCGGACGGCGGCCTCGATCACGGGGACCGCGTCGGTGCCGTCGAGCGTGCACATGTCGGTGGCGGCGACGATGCCCTGCGACGCCATGAGCCTGCCGAGCGCGAGCAGGTTGGCGACGTCGTCCTCGCGGCTCGCATGGGGGATCAGCCGGTTGACGAGGTCGCGCGCGTTCTCCTTGAGCACGCCGGTCGGCTCGCCGTCCGCGTCGCGCTCGATCTGGCCGCCCGCGGGGTCGGGCGTGTCGCGCGTGATGCCGGCGAGCTCGAGCGCGCGGCTGTTCACGCAGCGGATGTGCCCGCAGGTGCGCAGGATGCACACGGGCGCGTCGTCGCAGCCGGCGTCGAGGTCCCAGCGGGTGGGGGAGCGGCGCTCGGCGAGCAGCGCCTCGTCGTAGCCCCAGCCCTGGACCCACGCGTCCGGGCCCTGCTCGGCGCGCTTGGCGCGGACCGCCTCCGTGAGCTCGGCGATGGAGGTGACCGCGGGCGGCAGCGCGGAGATCTGCCCGGTGAAGCCCGCGAGCATGAGGGCGTGCATGTGCGCGTCCACGAATCCGGGGATGACGCATGCGCCGCCGAGGTCGACGGTGCGCCCGCCGTCCGCGGCGAGCTCCTCCGGCAGGGCGCCCGCGTCCCCCACCCACAGGATGCGCTCGCCCTCGACGATCATGGTGTCGGCGCGGGGCGCGTCCGGGTCCTGGGTGAGGATGCGGCCGTTCACGAAGCGCATGCGCGCGTTCGGTTCCATGGGTGCCTCCTTCTTCTCGTCTGATGGGACCAGCATAGCGCACGGCGCATCTCCGGCGGGGCGTCATTCCGCGCCCCGCCCGCTTCCGCCCTTGGGCCGCGGGCGCCGCCGGGGGCCTCCCGCGCATCCCACGCCGCGCGGTCCCCCGGGGGCCGCCCGGCGCCGCATGGGCCGGCACCGGTGCCGTCCAATGTTGCGTGCGGGTTAATGGGCGCGTTGAGATATGCAGAATCATGCATACGCTATGCATCCGGGTGTACCATCCTGTACTTACAGACACCCCGGCGCCCCGCCGGGGCGAGCGGTCCCGCGGATCGGCGCGGGACAGGAAGGCGGGATTGAAGATGGACCCGGAGACACGCGGACTCGTCGCGCGGCTGGTCGATGAGGCGCGCGCCCTGCAGGACGGCATCGTCGAGGACCGGCGCGCGCTGCACCGCATCCCGGAGACGGGCATGGAGCTGCCCGAGACCGCGGCATTCGTCACGGAGCGGCTCGATGCGCTGGGCATCGGCTGGCGCCCCTGCGGCACGGTCTCGCCCGAGCTCACCCGGCGGTACGAGGAGCTGGGGTACCCCGGCGTGACGCGGTCGACCGGCGTGATCGCCCAGATCGGTTCGGGCGGGCCCTGCATCCTGCTGCGCGCGGACATGGACGCCCTGCCCATCGCGGAGGAGAACGACCTCCCCTTCCGGTCGCGGCGCGCCTGCAGCCACATGTGCGGGCACGACGCGCACGCGGCGATGCTGCTCGCCGCCGCGGCCGTCCTGAAGCGTCACGAGGCTGAGCTCCCCGGCACCGTCAAGCTCATGTTCCAGCCCGGCGAGGAGCTGGGGTACGGCTCCAAGACCATGATCGACGACGGCGCCCTGGAGGCCCCGCGGGTCGACGCGGCGTTCGGGCTGCACGTCATCGCCAACGAGCAGGCCGGGCGCGTGAGCTACACCCCGGGGGTGACGAGCTCCTCGCTCGACACGCTCGCCGTGCGCATCCAGGGGCGCGGCGGCCATACCTCGGCCCCGCAGCAGTGCACCGACCCGCTGATGGTGGCCAACCAGGTGTACCAGGCGGTGAACCTGCTCATGACGCGCGAGGTCGACCCCGCGGCATCCATCACGCTCTCGGTGGGGACGATGGGCGGGGGCACGGTACCCAACGTGCTGCCCGACACCGCCGAGCTCAAGCTCGGGATGCGCAGCTTCGACGTGTCGGCGCGCGCCCATGTGCTCGAGCGCCTGCCGCAGCTCATCCGGGACTACTGCCATGCCTGGCGCGCGGGGTGTGAGATCGCCGCGTTCAGCTGCCCGTGCACCTACACCAGCCCCGAGCTCGCCGCGGAGCTGCTGCCCGCCCTGGAGGCGGTGGCGGGCCCCGGCGCGGTCCGGCAGACCGAGCCCATGGCGGCGACCGAGGACTTCGCGTACGTGTCGGAGTCGGTCCCCAGCATGTTCGTGCAGCTGGGTGCGGGCTCGCCGGGTGCCGCGCCGCACCACAACCCGCGCATGGTGCTCGACGAGTCCGTGCTGTGGATGGGCGCTGCCCTGCACGCGGCGGCCGCGGCGGGGTGGCTCGGCGGCCGCGCCCGCGGGTAGCGCCGCCCGGGAGGCGAAGGGAAGGACGCGGGCCGCAGCGACGCGCCCCGCAGGATGATCGGAGGATCGAAGATGGCTGAAACCGCGCGCCCGGGGTCGGATGGGCGCCCCTTCTACGGATGGCTGCTCGTCGCGGCGGGCTTCCTCATCATGGCGACCTGCTATACCATCATGGTGAGCGGCATGTCGCTGTTCCAGCCCTATATCGTCGCCGACCTCGGCATCACGGTCGGCACCTACAACGCGGCGAACTCGCTGTCCACGCTCGTGTCCATCGTGGGCGCGCTCGTGATCGGGCACGTGGTCGACCGCGTGCCGGGACGCCTGCTCGGCGCGCTGTCGGTCGCCATCACGACCGCGGCGCTCGTGGGCTTCGCCTGCGTCGGCGCCGCCTGGCAGCTGTTCGCGCTGTTCGCCATCGACGGCCTCGTGGTCGTGGCCGGCACGCGCCTGCTCATCTCCATCGTGATCACCAACTGGTTCACCGCCAAGCAGGGGCTCGCCGTCGCCATCGCGCTGTCGGGCTCCGGGTTCGGCGGTGCCGTCCTGTCGCCCGTGGTGAGCTCCCTGATCGGGGCCTACGGATGGCGCACCGCGTTCCTGGTGCTCGCGGCGGTGTGCTTCATCGTGTCGTTCCCCATCACCGCGGCCGTGTTCCGCAGCCGCCCGTCGGACATGGGGCTCGCCCCCTACGGGTCGGGCTCCGCGGCGGCATCCGGGGCGGACGGCGGGAAGGCCCGCGGCGGGGACACCCCCGTCGACATCGCGATCGGCTGGGGGAGGGTGCGCACACATCCGTCGTTCTGGCTGCTCGTCGCCGGGTTCATGGTCATGGGCGTCCTGAACGGCGCCGCTATCCCCAACTCCATCACCAACCTCACGTCCGTGACGGTCGACGGGCAGCAGATCGTCACCGGGGGCCACACGGCCTCCTGGGCGAGCATGATCTACTCGTACAACATGATCGTGGTGCTCGTGTCCAAGATCGCGACGGGCGGGCTCTACGACCGCTTCGGCGTCCGCACCGGCATCATCGTCGGCAGCATCGCGTGCCTCGTGGGCAGCCTCGGCATGTGCTTCCCGCAGACGACGGTCGGCCCCATCGCGGCGGCCACCTTCTTCGGGTTCGGGACCTGCATGGGCACCGTGGCCCCGCCGCTCGTCGCGGTGCGCCTGTACGGGACCGAGGACATGGGGCGCATCACGGGGTGGATCACGAGCCTCGAGATGCTCGGCTACGCGCTCGGCACGATCATGTCCGGCATGGTCTTCGACGCGTTCGGGTCGTTCATCCCGATGTGGGCCGCCTCGGTCGTCGGGGCCGCGGTCATGCTCGCGCTGCTGCTCGCGGCGGCGCCCTCGGCCCGCCGCCTGGTCGCCCGCGTCCGCGCCGAGTAGGCTGCGCGCGCCGTTAGGGAAGGGCGCTGCACGCCCGGTGCACGAGCCCCATGCGGTTCGCCACGCCGAGCTTGCGGTAGACGGCGTTGACGTGCTTCTTCGCCGTGGACTCGGAGATCAGCATCCCGGAGGCGATCTCGCGGTTGGACGCGCCGTGCAGCATGAGGCGCAGGGCCTGCTCTTCGCGCGGGTTGAGCCCGTGGGCCTGCGCGAGCCTGCGGGCCGTGTCGGTCCCCGCGGCGGCGTCCATGCCCCGGGGGTGCGGGTCGTGCAGGCGCACGTCTCCGGGGCCGCGCTCCGGGGACGGGCGCCTGCGCTGACGGGCGCCTCCTTCGAACGGGGCGACCATCGGGATGCCGCCGCCGGGCCGCCGCGCTAGCAGGCGTCCCCGTAGATGTAGACCGTGAAGCCGTCCCCGGTGTCCTGGCTGTGATCCTCGGCGATGCGCTCCATGCCGATATGGTCGTAGAAGGCGTAGTCGGACTGGTTGTCGGTCATGAGGAAGAAGGCCGAGCAGCCCAGGTCGCGCAGGTGGCCGCGGGCCGCATCGATCAGGCGGCGCCCCAGCCCGCGCCCCTGCCATGCGGGGTCGATGATGATGAGGTTGACCTGGCCCTGCGCGTAGGGGTTCCCGGTCGCGGCGAACCGGCGCGACGTCGCCTTCTCGCGGCTGTCGCCGAACAGGGAGCCCTCGAGCTTCGCGTCGGCGGTCTCGGCGCGCGCCGTCGCCTGCGCGAGCAGCTCGTCGTAGGTCTGCTGCCATGCCGGGTTGGGCCGCGGCGCGCCGTCGTCGAACACGCCGACCATGCAGGCCGCGATCACCTCGCCGTCCGATTCCGCGACCAGCGCGATGGGGGAGTCCTGCAGCTGCATGGCCACGTTGAAGCGCGCGGCGAGCTCGGCGTCCTCGATATCGCCCCGGTTGCGCAGGGTGTTGCACCACAGGGTGCCGTAGATCCGCGCGATGCCGTCGAGGTCGCCGGCCGCGGCCTCGCGGATGCGGAGGGTCTCGATCGATGGGTCGGTGGGCATGGTTCCTCCAATCTTGGGGTCCGGGGCTGAGCTCGCGCCCATGTGTACCACAGGGCGCGCGACCCCGTCAAAGACGGGCGAGGGAGCGGTCGGCCGGGGCCTGCGGGCGGCGCGATCCGGCCGCCGCGTCTGCCGGGGCCCGCGGGTGGAGCGACCGGGCCGCCGCGTCCGGCGGGTCCTGCGCCC